>NZ_JBDWYG010000074.1:0-1130 GCF_039982535.1 Aliiglaciecola sp. | reverse complement strand
TACATCTACAGCTTTCTCAAACTTCAAGACTATTTCTTTACCGCCTTTAAAGTCAATTCCGTACTGCAGTCCTTTCGTTACGATCGCTCCAATGGAAATTGCTAGCAATATCCCGGAGATCACGTAAGCTATCTTTCGTTTACTAACGAAATCAAAATTTGGTGTTTCAAACCATCTCATAATTATATCCTTTTACTCTTTTAAATTTCT
This sequence comes from Aliiglaciecola sp., assembly GCF_039982535.1. Classification (NCBI taxonomy): domain Bacteria; kingdom Pseudomonadati; phylum Pseudomonadota; class Gammaproteobacteria; order Alteromonadales; family Alteromonadaceae; genus Aliiglaciecola; species Aliiglaciecola sp. The sequence goes on along the minus strand of NZ_JBDWYG010000074.1, from coordinate 920 downwards.
TTGTTGATTAACCGAAGTTTACTGCGTCAGATTTAGCACGAGTCAAATAATCTACCACTACACGTGTGATAATAATTGCACTAAATAATGAGCAACAGATACCTGCAAGCAGTGTTACAGCGAATCCTTTGATCGGACCAACTCCGAAACTCAAAAGAACTAATGCTACAAAACCTGTAGTGATGTTGGCATCAAAAATAGCGCTCATTGCATTTGCATAACCTGCTGAAATTGCAGCTTTGATGGTTTTTCCGGTACGTTGCTCTTCACGAATACGATCGAAGATCAGCACGTTTGCATCTACCGCCATACCAATGGTCAGAACGATACCTGCCATTCCCGGAAGTGTTAACGTAGCTTTGAAGCCGGCTAAAATTCCCAAGATGAACACGATATTCAGTAACAATGCCAGATCAGCAACTGCACCACCTGTTCGGTAATACACGATCATAAAAATTGCCACGATCGATAAACCAATTAATACAGAGTTTAAACTCGCATCAATGGAAGCCTGACCAAGTGAAGCACCAACAGTACGCTCTTCAACGATCTCCAACGGAGCAGGAAGTGCACCTGAAAGCAGAATGTTTACCAAGTCATCGGCTTCGCCTACATTTTCAACCCCTGTAATGGATGAACGACCGTTACTTATCTTGGAAATCACATTTGGATAGGTGTATATAAAACCATCCAGAACAATTGCTACAGGTTTACCGATATTGGCTCCTGTAATTCTTGCCCAATCTCTTGCGCCTTCTGCATTCATAGTCATTGAAACTTCAGGAACATTGGTAGTAGGATCAAACTGAACGCTTGCCTCTTCAATAACATCACCTGTCATTTCAACATCCGTTTTAACTCCATATAGAGTAAAAACTTCTGTTACACCTTGTGGATTAGCCTGTGTATTTGCACTCCAC
>NZ_JBDWYG010000073.1:0-14824 GCF_039982535.1 Aliiglaciecola sp. | reverse complement strand
CATTGGAAGTTGTAGCCCCCTAGCCAACCGGTAACATCGACTACCTCGCCGATAAAAAATAGGCCATCCACGTCATTTGCCATCATGGTTTTTGAGGAAAGTTGGTTGGTATCAACTCCACCTAAGGTTACCTCGGCAGTTGTGTTTCGCGACCATGGCGCATTACGAATAACTGAATCATGGGAAGATGATGTGCCTGACGGAAACACCACCTCTTTTCCTATGGCTGTCAAAAGGCAAGAAAACGAAATCCTAGTATTATCTTGGATTGAATGGCCTTCTAAGGAAGTTCGCAATGCAGGCATGCAAAAAATGTTTTCAGATCCGCGTATGCAACCGGAACAAAAAAACTGTCGCCGACTGTGACTTCAAAGGACAACTGTAACGGAGGCTAGTTGGTAGCATTAAGTTGTTCAATACTCCAACATATATGTGTCGCAGTATGTCCAAAGTAACCAAATTATTGGGCGAAAGGTGGTGCTGAATGTAGTAAAAATTAACATTTATGAGAGCTTAATACACAAATTCAATCTTAATTGATTTTATTAATAGCATCGGGCAATATCCGTGCATACTAAATAGATTGACGCTTTAATGGGTTTTAATCGAAAGATAAAAAATCGTAAATTCGTAAGCTATATTGTGGCTACAACAACGGTATAGTTTCACAATTGTCAAAACAATAAGATATCTCAATAACATGAAAAATTTACTTTCGTTACCGCCTAACCTTACTCACTATTTCCATCAAATAGAAAACAAAGATCAATCACAATGGTTTTGCAGTTCAGATCTAGAAAATACTCCCTTAGGGTCTGGTGGAGGTACGTCATGGTTATTAAAACAATGTTGGCAAAACGACAATGTGGAAAATTTTAGTGAATGGCTAGGTAACGATAAGCGAATAATCATTCATGCCGGCGGTCAAAGCAGACGATTACCAAGTTACGCCCCTTCTGGCAAAATATTAACGCCCATTCCGATTTTTAGGTGGGAGCGTGGCCAAAAAATTGATCAAAACTTACTTGACCTACAGGTGCCCCTATACAAAAAAATTCTTGAAAAAACGCCCTCAAATCTAAACACGGTAATTGCAAGCGGAGATGTTTATATACGTTCTGAAGGGAAAATCACTGAATTACCTGACGTCGATATTGCATGTTACGGCTTATGGGTAAATGCTGAATTAGCTAAAAATCACGGTGTTTTTGTTTGCGATAAAAGTAATCCACAAGATTTGCTTTATATGCTTCAGAAACCTTCAATCGAAGAGTTGCAAGAGTTATCGCAAGACAAACTATACTTAATGGATATCGGTATTTGGGTGTTAAGTGACAAAGCTATAGAGGTTTTGGTCAAACGCTCTGGTTATAGTAAAGATGATAAAGGCAATCTAGTTATTTCGAAACCATTGAACTTTTATGATTTATATGGTGATTTCGGATTAGAAATAGGCCAAAAAGACAATGGAAATGATCCTGAACTCAATGACTTGAGCGTTGCTATTTTACCTTTGCCAAAGGGCGAGTTTTATCATTTTGGTACCAGCAAAGAGCTCATTTCATCTACGTTGGCTATACAAAACCGAGTAATAGACCAACGCGTTATATTTCATAAAGATGCAAAGCCACATCCGTCTATGTTTATTCAAAATGCTGAAGTAAAAGTCAGTCTTCATGCACAACAACGAAATTTATGGATTGAGAATTCGTTTATTGGCGAAAAGTGGGAGCTAGATTCAAACCACATAATAACAGGCATTCCCCAAAACGATTGGGAGATAAAGCTACCCAATAGTATTAGCTTAGACATTGTACCCATTGATGAAGATCTGTTTTGTATAAGGCCTTACGGATTTAATGACAAATTTAGAGGTGAAGTAGGCGCTGCAGATACAAACTGGATGGAAAGTAGTATCCAAACATGGCTGTCTGATAGAGATTTAAGTTTAGATGATTTATCGATAAACGAACGTACCGACATTCAGTCGGCCAATATTTTTCCAGTAGTCACTAAAAAGGAACTAACAGAAGCGCTTATTACATTCATGCTTAGCGGAGGTGATTCAACAATCCGTTCTGAATACGTAAACCACGAACGCATTTCTGCTACTGACATCAGTGACCGAGCAAACCTAAAAAGACTGTATGCTCAACGAGAAGCATTCCGAAAGGAAAACTATCCTCTTTTACATAAAAACTTTGAGAAAAGTGTAATTTATCAGATTGATTTAGATGACGTGGCTAAGCGTGTAGCTAAGGACAACATTCAATTATCAAACGACAACACGCCAAGTGATCCATTTCTAAAAATGCATGAATTTATGTTTCAGGCAAAAATAAAACAGTATCAAAATAAACCCTACAGTAACGAAGAACAAAAAGCCTTTAACATTCTGCAAGAAAACATCATCAACACACTACCGTGTAATAACCTAACACCTGAACTTAATGTGTACCGAGATCAAATTGTATGGGGAAGAAGTCCAATACGTATTGACCTTGCTGGCGGATGGACAGACACACCACCTTATAGCTTAATGCACGGCGGAGCTGTGGTTAATATGGCCATAGAATTGAATGGTCAACCCCCTTTACAGGTATATATAAAACCTTCAAAAGAAAAGAAAATCATTTTGAGATCAATCGATATTGGTACTCGAGAAGATATTAGCACCTATGAAGAATTATCTCGTTTTGACGAAATTGGTTCGGCCTTTTCAATACCAAAAGGCGCATTATGTTTGGCTGGTTTCCATCCTAATTATTCTGCGAACAAATATAACAGTCTAATTGATCAATTAAATGAATTTGGTTCTGGCATCGAAATTTCTACATTAGCTGCAATTCCAAAAGGTTCGGGATTAGGCACTAGTTCAATATTGGCGGCAACGGTATTAGGAGCTCTATCTGATTTTTGTGGTTTTGCTTGGGATCGTAATGAAGTCAGTCATAGAACGCTAGTTTTGGAACAATTACTGACAACTGGTGGTGGTTGGCAAGATCAATATGGCGGCGTATTACCGGGTATAAAACTCATTCATACAGAAAAGGGGAATAGTCAGTTACCTGAAATTAAATGGGCACCTGAATTCGTATTTTCAAACCCTGAAAATAAAGCGAAAATGCTGTTATATTATACAGGTATAACACGTGTAGCTAAAAATATTCTATCGGAAATTGTTAAGGGGATGTTTTTAAACGAAAACGAAAATAATGCTTTGTTAGCGGAAATGAAACAACATGCATTTGATACCTTTGATGTATTGCAACGTGGTAATTTCGACAAGTTTAGTAATAGTGTTGCGCACACTTGGTTGCAGAATCAGCAATTAGATGCTGGTACTAATCCACCTGAAGTTCAGAAAATAATTTCGCATATAGATGATTATACATCTTCTTATAAACTGCCAGGTGCGGGTGGAGGTGGTTACATATTAATCATTGCAAAAGATCAAGACGCAGCAGGAAAAATTAGACAAACATTGATTAGCAATCCACCAAATAATCTAGCGCGTTTTGTAGACATAGACCTATCACGAACAGGACTTCAAGTTACGCGTTCGTAACTAAATAACCTGATGTGGCAAGGTCAAGTTGTCGCCGAGCAGCAGTAACTGAGAGATGATTAGCCCATGAAAGTACTAAATGTGCGCGGATTATCGCTAGTCATCTCATTAGTCACGCAGTTCGGGTGTATCATCGATTTACACTTAGCTTCCAAGATATTGAGAACTAATTAGCTGGCAGCGGGATTAATGGAAGGTACGCGACCGTGATAAATGGGTGCATAATCCAATACAAGCTTACTGTGTGGTGACAATTTAGTTAGCCCATAACCTTAAATATTTCCCTTAAAGTTTGCCCGTAAAGTTTACTGTTAATCTTTAGGCCATCTTAAATATGGTTCAGCATATGCGTATTTTGCATTATCTAAGGCTACTTTATAGCTTCGGTCAAAACGATCTCCCTGAAATTTAGATAATGCTTTAACCTTTTGTTTAGTAGTCATTTTACTCATGATACTTATGCGTTTACCATAATTGGAAATCCCCATGTTTTCTAAATAGTCGAGTATGAGCCTGTGACTTAGTTTGCACCTTTTTGCAAGACGATCATCTGGCCTAGTCGGGATAATGGCTAAATTAGAGAAACAACGTAAGTGCTTACAATTTTGGCAGTCTACCTTTGTACTTTTATATATTTCTTCGATTATTGTTTTACGGTTTATAATTCCTGTATTTATGTATTTAATTTCTGCAAAATTATTCCAGAAATCTTTGAACTTCTTATAATTACTGTTTTTGCCCGATTCGTAGATTCGGTTCATCATAAAAGGCTTGGTGAGGTAACTTTCTGATGAGTAATTTTTATCTAACAGACCCTTAGGAAAACTTTTCCAGTGTGCTTTTATGAATTCTTCAAGGTCACCTTTTAGACAAGGAGCAATATAGTCGCACTTTTTTTCGTGTCTATACTCCCTAAAATCATGGAAATTTTCACTTCTATACAGAGGCTTTTCATACGCTTTAGGGTGAACGCCTTTATATATGTAACCCAGAGCTTCAATAGCTTCATTTCGGTTTGCGGGTTTGACGGTATAAAGGTCAGTTTTGTGAATGGGACAAAAAGAATTACTAGGCCACGTTACATTAAATACACCATATCCAAATTCTTGAATTTGACTTTTGATGCACTCTAAGCAGTAAGTTATAGGTAATGTCCCTTGCTTAATTCCTCGATTACCTTGGTATTGGCCGAAAAATTTTTCAAGATCACTTCTGTACTCTACGGGGTCATCGAATGTTTTATCAGTAATTTTTGCAAGCCCGATATCTCTTAGTAAATGAAGAAACTTAGCGTCGTCGATTGGCTCATATAAATGAATAGTATTCTTTAAAATCTTGGGGAATGAAGCCCAACCACCTTTAGTCGTAATGATGTTGGAAAAATCCGACACACCATTTACAACGTGAGTACGATATATAACGCTATGGATTGACTCATCTTTTTGGATCTTTAGCAACCAACTTAACCCTCAAAAAAAGCTAATGAATTCGCCAAACATTGGTACATTACCTTCTTCCAGTGGTTAGCAAACTTCCCTGAATCTATAAGGGGTTGAAGGTTAGCAATCACAAAGGCATTTTTGATTGCTTGCGGTGTTGCCTGCGGGTCAAAGCCAAGAATTACATCGACAAAGGCATTCTTTTGATCAATAACTTCACTTAAATGTTTACCAGCTTCTAAACCATATCGATTGGCTAAGTCCAAACTATCGAAGTGGTTTTCAGCTCTGTTTTTTTCTTTTTGGCTCCAAGCATCAGGACATTGGACGTAATAACGTAAAACACCATCATCTTCATTAATGTATTCTGCATATACCCATTGTTCCTGATAAAAAATATCTTTATCAATATATGGATGAATAGCTTGCTTGTCTTCAACTGCGGCGTATGCTTGGCCTTTTCCACCCATATTGCAATCACGACATGAAGGCACTAAATTTAGAGGCATAACTGAAAACTCAGGAAAGTGAGCTTTAGGCAGAAAATGATCTAGATTTTTAGTTTGTCCAATATCACCGCAAAATGGGCAACGTTCACCAGAAGAAACTAGTAACGTATCATAATATTTCCTTGCTGGTTTATCTTTATTTAGTAAATTATTTTCGTATAAATTAATTAGCTTTGTTTTTGTAAGGTTACCTACGACTTCAGTGGTACTAGCTAATGGATTTATTTTTGGATACCTATATAAATTGCCAGCCAAACTTAATGCCTGATATTGTTGCTCTTTCGCAAAGAATATTGGAAAAACAGATATAAAGTTATTACGAATATTAACCTGCTTGATTCCTTCAGCACATTTATTCAACATCTCATTAAAAGAGATCTTAGGTAGGTCTAACTTCTTCATTCTGTTTTGCTTGCATCCCTACTTAAGATCATTGCCTTTAACACTGTTCGTCCCTCTAAGCCAATCTGTCCCTTGTATTTATCCAATATCTCCTCATACGAAGTCCCCGACTCAACAGACTCAGTTAGTAGTGAGTGATATCCAGAGTCTGCAACTTCAAGCGCAAAAACTTCACGAGTTAATACACCTAAATTCTCCCCAAAAGTTTCAATATCTGGCCTTTGAATAGCTATGGCTTCTCTAGAGCGAATAACCTTCCATACGCAAGATTTAGGTATTTCTTGCAGAACTACTGGGGAATGCGTTGCGATAATTGCGACACCATCTTTGACATATAATAAATCACTCAATGTACGTAAAAATGCGGAGAGTAGTGGGGGGTGCAGGTGAACTTCTGGTTCGTCTAATAATACAAGGGACTTTTCTCCGACCGTATCGACTAATCTCGTAATCGTAAACAATACAATTGCATGGCCTGAACTCATGCGCTTTAGGTAGCTTTGTATATCTTGAAGAAATAGCTCATTGAACTCGTCACTATCAACTTGGTTGTTTGAGTGCTTTTTTCGTAAATTAGCATACCTAGTGATTAGGATGCTTAGTCCCATGTTTTCGAAATTTTGATCGCTGCATAGTTTTTCAATAGCGTCAAGCCAAAGAATTTTTTTGTTTTTGTTCCTTAGGCAACCTATTAATGCAGAAACAAACTCTCTGCGTAATTTTTCTAAAGAGTTTAACTCATCTCCATCACCACGACTTTTAAGACCTATATAAAAATATTTTGTTCCTTTAGCTGGATCAGTTTGTTCCTCAGGGGGGGTGAACGGATCAAAAGCGCTAAATGATACCGATACTAAGGATCGAAAGTAACCCTTTGGTATTCTATGTGTATTTTGATTATTAATTTCTGTAAAAAAATATTCGCAATTAGACGGCTGGGTAATAGCGTCAATCATATTATTTAAGATTGTTGTTTTGCCACACCCATTGCGACCTATAAAAGCATGGATATTCGTATTTGGTGCAGAGCGGACTTTGACTAAAAAAGGTATTGTTAAATCACAATATTCTTTATGACCACTCCTTGTAAAAGAAAAATTAAAACCCGTAAATTTAAGGCCAGATAACTCTCTAGCAAACTGACCATGAATTTCTGATAAAGTAACATCACGAAGTAGTGATACATTTAGAACATCTTCGTCTTCAATGTCTTTGAGCTTTTCAGGTTTATAAACAATGTCTTGTAATGCAGCCAGAACTGTTTGACTTAATTCTGAATCCAATTTATTAAGGTTTTTGTAATACTCAACATCTGTTCCTACCGAAAAATACTGTTCATTTAAAAGCGAAAAGCTATTTTCAAAGGTCGTAAACGTCTTTTTATCCTTAGTTTGCCCCTTAAATCCTATTTTGACATCACCGATGTCATGCTTACTCCCAGATTTATCAAAGATTGTCAGATAAAACATCGTAATAAAACGGTAATCATTCCAATAATCTACATTCAGGTAGGCAGTATTAATACCGGAAGTTGGTCTTTGAGCATTTCTGGGAAGGACTACAAAATTCATCACTACATCCCACTATAAAAAGTATTAACAAAGCCTTTAAACTTCTCAGCTAACCTCGGTATTACTTTCTTGCGCTGTAATACGCTGGGTGGCTTTTCCATAGTGGCTACTATGTCTTCACGCAACGGCTCTTGGTTGCTGAATATCATGCGTTCAACAAGCTCTTTTACGTTTTCAGGTATTAAGTGCTCTTCTTCAGCCATTGCTTGGGTGGCTTTTTCTTTTTCTACTTCCCAATAGGCGGCAAAAGCATCGTCAACTTCTTCGGCTGATTGTACATCTGGCAGGTTTTCTTGAATGAATTTATCAATCAGCTCTTGCTTACTGCGCAGTTCAGGGTCTCCACCAATGGTTTGCATTAACGCTTTGTATTGCTGCTGGTATTCTTCGTCAGAGTCAGACTGCTTAAGCTTGCTTAGTAGCTTTAAGATGTAAGCAACATTCACTTCATCCATCGCTAGTAGCTCAAGCTCAAAATCAATTTCTTCTAATATCGACTCTTTTTCAGGGGCAGTATTGGTTTTAACCTTGTCGTATAAATCGAGGTACTTACTTTTATAGTCTTCATATTCTTGTTCTTGAATACAGACATCATCAAACTTAAAGTCAGCAAAAGTAGAAAGCACATTACGTAAACGCATCAACTCCCTGAATGCTTTAATAAACTCAAGTTCAGCGTTTTCATCTTCAAGGCTATCAATACTCGCCGTATCAGGTGCAATGGTTTGCATTTGGTCTAACGCTTGGTTAAACATCTTAATGAATTCTTCATACGGCGGCATGATCACCGTATCTTTCGCATCCTTATTTGAAAACAGCGCTAAAGCATCATCAGTGCGCTTTTTCAGATTACGGAAGCTAATGATGTTACCTTGCGACTTTTGCTCATTTAAAATGCGATTGGTGCGTGAATACGCTTGAATTAACCCGTGATACTTTAGATTCTTATCAACATACAAAGTATTTAAGGTTTTACTATCAAATCCGGTTAAAAACATATTTACCACAAGCAAAATATCAACTTTTCGCTCACGAACCTTTTTCGAAATATCGTTGTAGTAGTTGTAGTAAGACTCGCTATCTTTAGTGGTATAGCTACTGCCAAACATTTTGTTGTAGTCACCAATAAACTCCTCAAGCCTGTCTCGGCTATGGCTATAGACCGCTTGAGGTTCAGCAACTTTATCCAATACAACTTCGTCTAAGCCATCAGCATCTGGGTCTTCTTCGTTAGCGGCATACGAAAAAATAGTGGCAATTTTAAGGTTATGTTTACCTTCTGCCTTTTTCTGTGCAAATAGCTCGTAGTACTTAATCAATGCAGGCACGCTTGAAACACAAAACATGCCGGTAAAGGCTTTACTATGTGTTTTACGATTATGCTGAGCAATAATGTAGTCGGTTATTTTTTCTAACCGAACGTCAGATTCCATTAACTCTTTGGTGTCGATACCTTCAACGTCAATATCAACTTCATTGGCACTGTCTTTTTTCTTGTAACGACCAACATACTCAACATTAAACTTAAGTACGTTTTCATCTTTAATCGCATCAACAATGGTGTATTTATGAAGCGGTTTATGGAATAAGTCACTGGTGGTATATTTGCGAGAAAACTTAGAAACTGCATTTTCAGCAAAAATAGGTGTACCGGTAAAACCAAACATTTGATGATTTGTAAAAAACTGACTTATTCGTTGATGAGTCTCACCAAACTGACTGCGATGACATTCATCAAAAATAAATACCACGTTCTTATCTTTTACAGGCTCCATAAGGCTTGAATAACGCTTATTGCTAATGGCGTTATTAAGCTTTTGGATGGTAGTAACAATAAGCTTTTCATTACGGCGAGTATTAATCTTACCGCCTTGCGCTTTAGTTGATGACTGCTGCTCACCGTCTTTCTCAAGATAATAAACATCTTTACCGGTAAACTGGTCAACTAACACTTTAGTTTTATCTGTACCGTCTACACAGCCTTTGATAAAGCTATTAAATTCTTTGGCAGTTTGATAATCCAAATCTTTACGGTCAACCACAAAAACCACTTTATGAATGGCGCTATCACCAGTAAGTAACTGGGCGGTTTTAAATGAGGTAAGTGTTTTACCAGAGCCGGTAGTGTGCCAAATATAACCATTTTGTTTTTCTATTGACTGGTTACTGGCCTTTAATGCTTCACGCTCTGCTACTCGGTCAATAATCGCTTCAGTGGCATAGATTTGATACGGGCGCATCACCATTAATATGCGATCTGTTTCGTTCAGTGCCACGTATTTAGTGATCATATCCGTTAAGTGTTTAGGGGTTAAAAACACCTTAGCGAATTGGTCTAACTCGGTATAACGGTTGTTATTTTCTTTTGCCCAAAAGAAGGTTTGTTTAAAGCTTTGTTTGCGGTTATTAGCATAATATTTGGTATTTACGCCATTCGAAATAACAAACACCTGCACATACTGGAATAAGCCATCTTCAGCCCAGTAGGAATGACGCTGATAACGATTAATTTGATTAAACGCTTCTTTAAGCTCTAAGCCACGGCGTTTTAATTCTATTTGAATAAGCGGTAAACCATTAACCAAAATAGTTACGTCATAGCGGTTTTTATAACGACCTTCTACGATAACTTGTTGGGTAACTTGAAAGTGGTTTTTGCTAACATCGTCATCAATAAAGCGAATGTAACCTGCGGTGCCATCGTCTTTATTAATTTGTAGCCTATCACGCAGTATTTTCGCTTTATCAAACACATTACCTTTACCCAAAGCATTGCGAATTTGCTTAAGCTCATTGTCACTTATTTCAAAACCATTTAGTTTTGAAAGCTGCTTCTTTAGGTTAGCTCTTAGTGACTCAATACCGGTGATATTGACCTTTTCAAACTGCTGCTTGCCATCAACTTTTTTAGCAAGCTGGGCAACTAAGTTATCTTCCAATTCTTGTTCTGACTGATAGGCCACATTAACTTCCTTTTCTTTTAGGCATAATCAATTTCTTCCTACACAAACATCTGCTGTAACAAACCTTTTTTGAAGGTTTGTGTTAATTCAACTTGCACTTTAACAGCGTTTATTTTTTTATCTATGCACTGTAAGAATTCTGCAATTTTATTTTGCTCTTCAAGGCTTGGAGTATTAAGTTTTAATTTCACTAAGTTTTTAAAGTACAAACGAGTTCGAGTACCACCTACTTTTTGCTGTATTGCAAAACGCTTAAAGTCGTTTCCTTCATTGAGGCACAATTCTAAAAAATATGAGTTCATACCTACTGTTTTAAAAACAGGGTATTCTTTACTTACAGCTCCACGTTCCCATGTAAGGTTGATGTTAAACTTAAACACTAAATCATCGCTCATATGACGATAAGTAAAATAACCTTTAGGAACGACACCATACTCCCCTTCGTTAATTACAGCTCGCTCTTGAGGGTATAAGCCTGTTCGGGAAGAAGTTAAAATAGGAATATCAGTGTCAACTGAAACTCTCTCTTTGTATTCCTGAAGGTATTTACCAATAGGTTCTCGTTGCCAATCAGGAAAGTTATTGCCATTGTCATCTTTAAAGCAGATTTCTTGCTCAAATAGTTTTTGCATTACGCCTTTTTTGTATTGAGTAAGTAAAGTATGTTTTTCTTTAAGCAAGCAGATCTTTCGATCTACTGTAGAAAGGAAATCTGCGATTTTTTGCTGCTCAGACTCATCAGGAAATGGTACATTCATCATGCTAATCATATCCATCCTGACTGAATCTACTGAGTTTTTAGCACTTAATCGTTGAACTCGTCTAAAAAAATTTTCTCTAAAATATTGGAATATATAACTTCCAAGATAACCTTTTTTAAAGTTATCTAAGCAATATACACGCTGATGAAAGTCAAATGGTCCATTGAGGTAATGGAAATTTTTACCCACACCAACACCATCACCAGATGTCAGAATTGCCTCACAATTTTTACTATAAGAGTTTATTGTCTTTACACTGTCAGATCTGACAAAAAATGGATATTTAGCATCTTTTTCAGCATCCTTTGTATCCCTTGAACCAGTTTCAATATCGCAAACCACACCTAAATTTTTAACTTCCCAATCTCCGTTGAAATCAGGAAATCTTAATGTTGAAGGGGTAACAATTTTACTTTTCATCTGTCACCTCTATAGGGGCTTTTATTCCAAGCTCTAAACAGCATTTAGCTATAAATTTATCCACATCAACAATTTGTGAATCGACACTCTTTATTTTGCTAGTGACTGAGTTAATATCAATAGCCTCTTCTTCTTCAAAAGTATCAACAAATCTAGGTATATTTAAGTTGTAGTCATTTCCTTCAACAGACTCATCTTCTTCCTTTGAGTCTTTATCGTATATTGTTGCAACGTAAGAGTATTTGTCTTTAAACTCTCGTTTTGTTACAGCTGCCAATATTGTTTCTAAATCTTCATCACGAAGGTAATTTTGATTGGTTGCTTTACCAAAACTCTGACTAGCATCAATAAATAAAATATTGTCGCTATGTTCACGGTTCTTTTTGAGTACCAAAATACAAGTTGGAATCGATGTGCCGTAGAAAATGTTTGCAGGTAAACCAATGACCGCATCGAGATAGTTTTTATCTTTGATTAAATGCTTACGAATATGACCTTCAGCTGCACCACGGAATAATACGCCGTGGGGCAATACCACAGCCATAGTACCATCTTCATCTAGCTGATGAATCATGTGCTGAACAAAAGCAAAATCAGCTTTACCCTTAGGTGCTAATTTACCGTAATCTTGAAAGCGTTCATCCGTTAAAAATCCAGCTGAGGCACTCCAGCCTGCTGAAAATGGCGGGTTTGCTACGACGGCTTCAAAGCGTTTTTCAACATGATGTGGTTGCTCTAATGTATCGTCCTGTTGAATATCAAAGTTACGATAATGCACACCGTGTAAAATCATATTCATACGGGCTAAGTTGTACGTACTTGGGTTAGATTCTTGACCAAAGTAGCCGCCAACTTCACCGCCTTTGCGTTTGATCTCTTTTGATACTTTTAACAGTAGCGAACCTGAACCACAAGTGGGATCGTAAACACTTTTAAGCTTGTCTTTACCTTGTGTTACCAACTTGGCTAGTAATGTTGAAACCATAGGTGGGGTATAAAACTCACCAGCTTTTTTACCTGCTCCTGATGCAAACTGACCAATAAGGTATTCGTAAGCATCACCCAATACATCAATGTCAGTTTCATGGTGAAGGAAGTCAATATCATCTAGATGAGTAAGTACTTTTGAAATAAGCTCGTTTTTAGCGTTTTCAGTTTTACCTAGTTTGTTTGAGGTTAAGTCTAAGTCATCAAACAAACCGTTAAAGTCATCTTCTGCGGCAGTACCCATAGTGCTTTGTTCAATATGGTTAAGCACTTCAGATAAGTCTTCTAAGATAAACTCGCCGCTATCACCTTTTTGCGCCAATACATGAAATAGCTCATTAGGTTTTAAGAAGTAACCTAAATGATCGATAGTTTCTTCTTTAATGGCTTCTAAGTATTCTTTGCCTTCGTCTGTGCTTTCATCAATAGCGTCAAACTTGCTAATACCACTTTCTGGATCTTCTTTTAAAAGCTTATCAGCATATAAGTCCATACGCTCTGACAAATATTTGTAGAAGATAAACCCTAAAATATAATCACGAAACTCATCTGCACTCATGTTGCCACGTAAGGTATTGGCAATGTTCCAGAGTTGTTTTTCTAATGCTTTTTTGTGTTGTTCAACCATTTGGTCTTGTTCCTTAATAATTCTTAACTACTGTGCTTGATAGCCGGGTGCAATGGCTAAATTTTCTGCACCATATAAAGTTTGTGTATTACGCAAAAACAATTGGTATTCTGGTCCTGAAAGTGCTCCATTATCGGAACAATCAACATTCCAGCGTCTTAATAAATAACCCGCCATTGCAGCACGCACACTAATCTCTAGCACCCCACTTTCCATGCCAAAATCCAGCTTAATTGCTGCGGGGTGTTCGACATTCTTAGGGTGAGGAATGATTTCTAGCGGCACCATTCGCATCCACTGATGATCTTCTAACTTGTCTTCTTCTGGTGCTGGAGTCTGTGCTTGAATTGTAACTTTGGTAATGCGGGTTAAAACAAAGTCTCTAAATGACTTTGTTTTGCGATCAAAAGCTCTTATATGCCAACGTAAACCATTATCAACTATAGAGTGTGGAACCAGCTCTCTTGAGCCTGAACCACTAGTTAAAGACGTATATATAACGTTTATAGGCTTTTGGTTGATTATCGCTTGAGATAGCTTAGCGATAATATCAATATCAGGTACATTTAGCGTACTTGGCGTTTCAATCGGGAATGAGGTACTCCCAATTGCATCAAAACCTTCGCTAATGTTATTTGCAAGCTTGATCAGTGTTCGACGTGCATCGTGTTTGAATAATGGCTTGAATAGATTGGTGACGAAGTATTTTTTCTCTACATTGTTATAAGCAACATTATCTGGTGCTTTTTCTTTGTAGATTTTCAGATCTCTAGTTGCAGCGGCAAGGCCCAACTCGAAATGGTTGACTATTTCACTGCGTGTAACCCTCCCAGTAAAATAAAGTTTAAAGTCGATATAGGCCAATCGCTGCTTTTGGGCAAAACTAAATTCGTTCATCAGATAAATTTGATTTTATTAATATTTTTAGTCAAAGCCCACTGAGTATGTATCATTATGATTCCCACATCAAATGGTTTTTATTTCATGAAAAACTAAATGCTTGGAATGGAAGCTTAATTAGGTATGGGAATTGAACGTCTGAAATGCGGTCATTGTTAGAGGAAGTTTATGCTGCATTCGTATTAACCAACCATGTCCACCTAGCTCTTTGTCTAGACTAGTTCGAGTCATTTTACCTTTAGCCTTAAGCAAAATATTTTTAACTTTGGAGGCAAGTTCTATATCTCGCTTGTTCCAATCAACTTTTGAGCGTACTTTGGGTTTAGTGGGTATTGGCAACGTATTATTTAGCCATTTTCTATCATGAGCATACAACCAGTGGAAAGCTGCGTAACAACAATTTTTGATTTCTTGTTTCATGGCGCATGGGTTATCCCTCATAGCTTTTAATATTGTTGCTTTGTACCTTCTCCGTTTTGATTGGTATTTAAATTGTTTCCGCTTTTCAACTAAACCTTCTTCGCTCGAAATGATTTGCTCTACGCTACCTGTCGATATTTGGAACTCTGTGGCGATAGTATTACGATGAAACCCTTTGTATGCCATTGATATAACAGCGCTAATAACTTCTTCCGTGATAACTTTTGGTTTGAGTTCTATCGCTATATTCTTTTCC
>NZ_JBDWYG010000072.1:0-2512 GCF_039982535.1 Aliiglaciecola sp. | reverse complement strand
CTAGTGACGAAAGGTTTTTGCACTTAGACACCCGTTGGAGTTTCTGGGTAATCTCCAATGATCTGGATAACTTTGCAACAATGAGAACGCGGCAAAGCGGTCGTCCTAGGGGGCAAATATATCAGTCAGAAGACGGAAAAGTTGAAATCTGGGTGAAAAGCTGGGCCGAAGTAATTGAAGAAAGTAAGGCTAGGATGAGATTTGTGCAGGAGCACCTGCAAGCAAATGTAGACAAAGAAAGCTCATTGAAATATTTGGCAAAAACTTACGAAAAGTACCTAGTTGGTGTAGTCGACACCTCCGAAATGGACGTTGAAGTTGATGCCGCTGAGTAACCTTTAAAGTCTCTCCGGGGGATGCAACGGGGGCTTTGCCCCCTTGTCAAGAAGGTGCGGTGTCATACACTCGCACACATCTTGCGAAACGTATCTGTTACTTACGTATACTGGGAGTCCCAATAGAGCTGGAGCGGAACGTGAACCAAATTAAACTGCCTTTGCTCGCGAGTGATGAGCAATCCCTCAAGCACTTGAACGATCTTTAGTCACGAACGTCACGATATAAACCAGAAACAGTAATTTGCCCATTTTTTAAGTGAATTACGCATGGCCGTATCCGTTTATCGTTACTCCAAGTCGGTTCAAATATAGAATGTTATCCCGAATTCATGGATAAAAGCTACGCCTCCTTGAAGCGCTCATCGGGTATTTTTATTTGAGAACGACCAAGAAGTATCGCAGCAATCCCATAGCAAGTTGCCACAGCTAGAAACAATCCCTGGATACCCCAATAACTTTCAATCAAGATTAACAAGGGCACGCCAACTAAATTTCCTAGATTACCTAACTGTGTCATCGCGCCGTGAGCAAGAATTTGGTTGGTCGGCGCGTAATTCAACTGTGGTATGCTGGCATAGCTAGCACCCTGGATAATGCCCAAAACTCCAAACAAAGCAGCAAGCAGCAGCATATTCTCGGATTGCAATATTAGCAAACAGCATAGTGCGGCAGCCATGCAAAACCCAATTTTCGAAATTCTAATTGCGGGTAGTTTGGTTACCAACACGGCAACAACAAAAACAGATGTAAATACTGAAGCTAGGGGAAGAAACCCTACGATAAGCAAATTCTCACTAGTAGCATAGCTCGAAAGAACAGCAATTATTGAAACAAACGTAGGAGTATAGAAAAACCAGCCAACCGCAGGGGTTCGAATATTGGCTGGAACGTATGTGCTCGTGTGTTGGCGGCAGTACCACTGGATGGACTGTCGAAATCGAATACTCTCAAACCGAAGGCATATGGCACCCTCAATATTGGTCGACGGCTGTGCCCCATAAGGAGCATCTGTTTTCCGCGGCAAATAGGCGAATAGCGCCAAAGTGACGACCGCAGTAAAGCATGCATGGGTTAGAAATATTGAGCTTTGACCATATCGCTCCAAAAGTGGTGCTCCGAGCCAAGAAGTTAAAGCAAAAGCAACTCCGTAGAAAGTGCCCCAGAGCAACATAACAAGGCCGCGCATTTTTTTTGTAACGATAAGACTCATCAATGTTGGCGCTACAATCACAATGCCCAAATGAGATAATCCCTCCACTATTCGAGCTGCCAACATCAAGCCAAAAGAGGGAAGAGTGTACTGCAACATTGAGCATCCGATTGCCAAAATACAGCAACTAAAAAGTGTTCTTGTAATACCCAAAAGGGCAGGCAAGGCTGTAACAACCGCTCCTAAGGCGACGGCTAAAAGCCCAATGGCTGAGATCAAAACCCCTACACTACTTTCTGGTACACCATAATACTCCGAGAGTGGCTTGAGCGTTAGCGTCATCTTTGAGACCTGAACCGCAGCAGCTACCCCTAAACACCAAAGAAGCGCGGTCGAGACTACTATCCTAAAATTCAACATTAATTTATTCCAATTTCAATTAGGCAATCCACCTGGCAATCAACGTGATGTTGGTTTCTGGGTATTGCTAATGCAACGGTGAGGTTCTTTCCGAAACTGATAGATAAAGGTGCGTTTTCTCCCTATGCGGGAGTGACAAAAAAAAGTTTCTCCTTCCTATTGCAAGATGCAGAAGTAACTGCAATCTAGAAAACCAGATTCGCTCATTTTTTTTGAAGCAAATTTTACCTGATCTGATTAGTACGGAGATAGCCAATACACTGATTGAACTTTTCGTTTTTTATCGTACTCAATGCACACTGAATTGGCTACTGCGGTCGGACGTGAGCATTTCTATTTTTCACTACTGAACAACGTCCGGACGCAAAAATAGCCGCGTTACAAGGCCCAAAGCTTATGCAATCCGGAATTATCAAACTACGACGCGCAACCTCGCAGGTTGCGCGAAAGGAAATTTATGTTCTATTCAGAAATGCAAGCTTGCATAGATCAACAAAAAACATTCTTTGCCCGAGGGCATTCGGGTTGTATCTTCGCCGCCCATGCAGCCAAACAAGATAAAGAAGTGGGTTGGACTACTACTGTTTGCAGCAAAATCAACACT
>NZ_JBDWYG010000071.1:0-75445 GCF_039982535.1 Aliiglaciecola sp. | reverse complement strand
AGTTAAAACAGTTAAGCGTGCTGAAATGCCCATTTGTAAGAACATCTCGAAACCAAACTGGTCTTCAGCCACCGGTAAACCTGTAATGTACCACTGAGCGGAACTATCGCGCGCTTGTATTGCAGCACGAATTTGCTCTGCGAGTTTAAAACTTTGGTTTTTATCTAAAATCGGCACATAGATGGCTGCAGCCTTACCGTTATTGGACGCTAGCGTGTCTTGCAATAAAGGTAGACGTGATAGCTTTTGCTGTATTTGTTGGCTAACTGAAATGGACTCAGGTGGCGTGGGCATCATCCATTCAAACCGAATTGCCCCTTCGCCTTCTTGACTTATATTATCTACCGTTGAAATTGACATAACGTCGGCAGAAACCACGCCATCTAATGACATAATTGTCTTCGTAATGTCAAAAATGTCAGTAAGTACGTCGGGTTTAAATACACCATACTCGTCGGAGGTATTCACCACGCCAACAACTATTGCATCATACATACTGAAGGTTTGTTTTACTTGATTGTGGAATACACGGGCGGGGTGCTCTGCATCCAGCATATTCTCTGGGTCTGTATCAATTTGAATGCGAGGAATTTGCGATGCTAAGAGCAACACAAATAGCAACAAAATTCCATAAACAGATTTAGGTTTATGGGTACATAAATGGACTAAATTTTTAGCTATATTTTTCATAAAACTCTGTTGCAAATAATCTTTCGTGTTAATTATATTATGAGGATTGCAATAAGAGTGCCATTGATCTGTATGCTCAATACTGAGTGAGCGCCACGCTATCCAATTGAAAGCAATAAGTGTGGTAGGCACGTCTAAGATCTTGGAAAAGTTGTAGTTTTAGCTGTTAGATAAATATTTTACTAAAATTTACGATTATTAGATTAGGGGGGCTAAAGGAAGCTGCGTTTATCTTGTTCTTATTAAATGTTCTTATTGCATGTTGTTATTGATGATTTTATTGTGAGGTAAAAATTTACTCTCAGGCATAGTGCAATTTCGACCATTTTCTTTGGCTTTGTACAAGTACTTATCAGCTGCACTTATGGCCTTATCTACACTTATATTTTTTGTGACCTCTTTAACGCCAATACTCAAGGTAATATTAAATTCTTTGCCAGCATACTTGAAAGTATGAGCCGCTACTTTAAGGCGTATTTTATCAGCTAAAAAGTGTGCGTCATGCTCGTTAGTTTCTGGTAAAAGAAATAAAAACTCTTCTCCTCCCCAGCGCGATATTTTATCTTGTTTTCGTAACGTTGAAGTGAATAACTCAGATAAACTCTTAAGTACATAATCACCTCCTTCATGACCATAAAGGTCGTTTACACCTTTGAAGTGATCAATATCACACAACAATAATGACATGTTAACTTTGCTACGCTGAGCACGATTATGTTCGTGATCTAAATAATCTTGCATGGCTCTGCGATTCGGTAATGAGGTCAGTGGATCCTGCATCGCTTGTTGTTCAAATTGATCACTTAACTTTTGCATAAATGAAATGAATTTCTGTCTAGAAAATTCATAAAAACCAAATAATAAAGTAACCGTTAAAAAGGAATAAATGAGACGCGATTTAAATTCGTGAGTATACGAGGTGTTTAATAATACTTCGCCTGGGTAAAACAACATGATGCTCACTATGATGACAAATAGGCCTATATTCGCCAATCCCCGTCGAAGTCCTCCAAAAAAGAAAGCGACTGGAGGTAATATATAAATCCATAGGGGACCTGTGTTTCCATGGCCACCACTAAACACCAAGTAAAGCATTAAAAAGAGCAAGCACGTAAAAATAATACGGGTAGAGATTTTATAGGTATTTTTAATTTTTTTGAGTCGATGGATTTGATGACTGGCGAAAAACAAAAAGCAGGCGGCAAAAAGTGAAACAGAAAGAACTACCTCACCACCAAAGGCCGCGGAGATACCTAGTACGAAAGTGAGGGAATAGCCAATAATTGAAAAAAGATTTGAAACAAATAATTGTTGATTTGTTTCACTATTTTTATCACCTTCGGCACCTAAATAAAGATAGGAAAGCATCCAATCTGTGATTTTTTTTATCATTAGTTTCTAACGTTATCCATGTTTTCTACTATATCTTCGCTTAAGTTTTCTAACAAATCTCTTAACTTACCAACGGCATGTCCGTAACCATTTTTAGCCAAAGGTAGTTCAAATTTAAAGTGATACATTGACGTACTCAACTCTGTTTGACTCTGCTGATTATATATCCAATATTGGCCGGCTAACACTACTTTTGATTTAAATGTAGGCGAAAAGTGGTTTATTTTCACCCTAAGATTAATTCCTTGGCTAGCAGAATTAACCTCATCAGAGGAAGAGAATAATGCCGTGTTGGAGTGTTTATTAAGATCGTTTATAAGTGAGTTTTGAATGCTTGCTTGTAAAGGTTGTGCCCAGAAATGCTGCTTAGAATAGTAAACTTGATGTTCATCTAATTGCATACTCAATCCAGCTTGTTTTAAGTAATCGGCTAATTCAATAGATTGTACAACAACCGTTTTTGGACGTTGCGACAGGTCACTTGGCATCGACATCGATGTTGAGCTATCAAGCAGGTAGTATTGAACATTTGAATTGGTCTCGGTTGCACAACCTGCCAACATCAGCACTATTCCCACCACATAAAAAATAGGCTTAATCATTTTGAATTTCCTCATTTAACGATTGTGCTTTAGGTTCAATTATTGGTTGAGTACCATCACTAAATATCAAACTGTTTGGTTTTTGGTTTAGTTGCTGCAGTAACGGGGTTAATTGTTGTAAAGTCGTTTGAAACTGTTGCATTGTTGATATTAGTTCTTGGTTTGTTTTAGAGCCTGCCGAGTAGTCTTTGAGTAGTTGGGTTAAGGATTCAGCAGCGTGGTTTATATTCTCGCTTGTCTGTTGATCTTTCACATCTACAAGTAAGCCATCCAAGGTGTCGATAGTTTGTTGAAATGCAAGTGCAGTAGAATTAAAGGTTTGCATAAGTTGACTCGCATCTTGCGATATCTCAGCAAAAGGTATGGCATTTATATTGTCTAAAACGCCACTCACTTTTTGTGTAATCTGAGCAAATTCCCCTGATGTTGTGGGAATGACATTATAGCCATGAAAGCTACTTAAAGGTTCTGGCTCGGCATCTTTGTAATGTTGTAAATCGACATATAGTCCGCCGGTAACTATATTACCAATTTTAAGAGATGCCCGCAGACCCTGTTCAATCCCACGTAACGTTTGTCGTCTAACTATTTCTACGCCTGATTGGTTATCTGGTTGTTGCATTCTACTTGGTTGGATATTGATCAGTACTGGGATGGCAAATTCATCGTCTAGCAATTTACTTTCAGCTAAACCAGGAAGATTGATTTCAATTACTTTTCCAATTTGCAGACCACGATATTCTACTGGTGCGCCAACCGTTAATCCGCGAATACTATCTTTGATCATTAATACAAAGTTGACTCCCAATTTGTAGCGTTTATTAGACGCACTATCGTAGTCTTTGTATATCTCAAATGATGCTTCACTGGTGACGCGTTTGCCAGTGGGCATACCCTCTGGAATACCAAATGTGACGCCATTGGTAAGTATGGTCTCTATGCTACCGGTTTTGATTTCGATGCCATTGGCAGCCAAATCGAGACTGATACCACTGGCATTCCAAAATTTAGTATTTTCAGTTATGAGTTTATGGTAAGGCGCTTGAATAAAGGCATTATAAGACACGTTGCGCTTGTCGACATCAAAATGCATGTCTTCAAATTCGCCCACTTTTAATCCTTTATAAATTATTGGATCACCAGCTTTAAAGGATAGCTCTTGGTCACTATTTAAGGATATTTGTAAACCTGGCGTACCAGCTGCAGTAGTCGGCGGCGTTTCCAAGGCAATAAACTCACTTGATTGCTCACCTTCCGTGTTGGGCTCTAAAGTAATATAAGGGCCGGAAAGTAAAGTAGTTAAACCTGAAACGCCGTTGAGAGATACTCGAGGGCGAACTAACCAAAATTTGCTATTTTTCCCTAATAAGATTTCAGCGCTGGGGTTCATTCGTGCGGTAACAATTACACCACTTAGATCCGGTTTTAGTTCTACTTTTTTGACGACCCCAATTTCGACATCTTTAGTTTTTATTTTAGTTTGATCCGCTTCGATACCAGAAGCTGAGACAAATTCAATGGTAATTAACGGGCCTTGGTTGGCCCATTGGTGATAGACCATCCACATACCAATAGACAGGGCAACTAACGGAATGAGCCAAAATTTAGATATTATTCGACTGGATTCTATATCGGCTGCTTGTGAGTCTGTTTGTAGATTATTATTATCTGTCATTTTGTGCGTCCGAATTGCTCCAAATTAATCTAGGATCGAAAGTCATTGCTGCTAGCATTGTCAGTATCACCACACCACAAAATGCCAGTGCAGCAGGGCCGGGAAATACACTCATAGTATTGCCAAGTTGTATTAAGCTAACCAAAATAGCAACGGCAAATATATCAACCATTGACCAACGACCAATAAACTCTGTTAGTCGATACCAAAATATTCGTTTATTTTGTTTTTTAATCGTACCGTATTGTACGCAGTAATTAAGCCAAATTAATATTACTAATTTACCAATAGGCACGACTATACTTGCTATAAAAATAACTAAAGCAATGGGATAGGATTTGTTTTGCCACATTGAAATAACGCCACCTAAAATGGTACTGGGCTCATCTGTTCCCAGAAAGACGGTATGCATAATAGGTAAGGTATTAGCGGGAATATATAATAAAATTGATGTTAGTAACAGCGCCCAAGTTCGTTGAATACTCTCTGATTTTGGGAGCTTTTTTTTGTTGTGCTGGGCTTCGGTGGCGGTAATATAAAGTTGGTGTTTATCCATAGATAACATTGTGGCAACCATACAAACTGTAAAGCCTATATAAGCGTAAAATGATAGGCCTATACTAATATCAGCAAACGAACTAATTTTAATTAAGCTAACCAATACACCAATTAAAAATATCTCTGCCATACTCCATGGAATAAGGGCATAAACCACATTCAGAATAGCCCTAGAGGTGTTAGGTTTTTTTGTTGCTGGAAAAGGTAACAGGATAAGTAGTAAGCCAATTAATACGATGGCTGGTACGATAACAATGGAGAGTAACTGAACGACGGCTAAAAACATGTAGTCGTTAACTATCAACACATCTAACCCCGATATAATACCAATAGCTTGATGTTGCCCATTGGTACTAAAACCAAGAAAGTTAAATGGCATAGAAAGTACTAGGAAAATCAATGCACTGACGGCAAACATAATTATTCGCTGATTCGCACTATCGAGGTGTTGCGTCAATACATGACCGCAACGCGGACATTTTGCTTTTTGTCGGTGGGCTAAACGAGGAATAACCACTTCAGTGTCACACTGCTGGCAGACAGTTTTTCCGCTGTGAATTGGGTCAGATAATCCTTTACTCATTATTTTAAACCGTTACTCATTTTGACTAAACCTTATTTAGCTTGAGTTTGTTTCGCTAAACAATCAGCAAATACTGCGATACTTTTATCTATTTCACTCTGTGTCGTTGCCCATGAGCAAATACTTATTCTAATCACTTGTTGCCCCATCCATGTCGCGCCACCACACCATGTTACTCCAGAATCTTGAATGGATTTTAGGGTTTTTACTGTGACCTCATCAGAGCCTGTAGTTAAAATAACTTGATTGAACACCACATCATTTAGCACTTTAAAACCCGCAATTTTGGCTTGTTCGGCGAAGTAAATCGCATGCTCATGTAATAATTCAACTAATTCTGCGATCCCACTTCGACCTAAGTAAGCCAAGCAAGCCCATAATTCGATGCCCCTTGCCCGTCTGGACATGTCTGGGGTGTAGTGCATGTTGTCGCGATTTTCACTAGGCTGAATATAGGACCCTTGATGATGTAGTGCATGGGTGAGTGCGGTTGGGTCTGCACACAATATAACACCACAATCATAGGGAGTATTTAAGGTTTTGTGAGCGTCAACGGACCATGAGTCAGCTAAGTGAATACTTTTTGTTAGGTCAGCAAACATCGTGGACGCCGCAGCCCATAAACCAAACGCACCGTCAACATGTACCCAAGCGTTTGCCGCTTTAGCTTTGGGAATAATACTGTGAAAATCATCAAATGCACCGCTACACACGTTGCCAGCTTGTAAAACGACAATACAGCTTTGGTCTAAAGGTGGAATTGAGTCAACAATCATACGACCTTGTTCGTCGCATTCAACCCATTCTATTTGTTGTTGTCCAAATCCGAGTATATTTAACCCCTTGACCACAGTGCCATGTGTCAGTGTGCCTAAAATGATCCGCAGCGCGGGAGCGCCAAACAGACCTTGTTGGCTAATATCCCAACCTAATCGGCTCAATTGACGATAGCGGGCAGCGGCTAAACCGCATAAGCTGGCCACGGATGTACCACCGACAAGACCTGCTACTGTATCAGGCGGCAGTGTAAATAGTTGTTGTAACCATTGTTGGCAAATGCTCTCTAACTTTGCTGCAATTGGAGAGGTCGCAAACAGTGCTGCGTTTTGATCCCACACATCGGCTAACCATTTGGCTGCCAAGCCTATGGGAAGGGATGAACCGTTTACAAAACCATAATAACGACCGTTTGCATACCGAACCGTGTTCAGTTCACCTTGTTTAGCTAATAAACTTAAAATGGCATTTTCATCGCCCATCTGTTCCGGTAGCTGAGTATCGAATTCACTCAATAATTCTAAATTATGTTGGCTAGGGTATATGGCCTTTTGATTCGAATTGTTTTGGTAGGAAATTGCATCTTCACAAGCCTGTTTCAACAATACTGAAGTACGCGCTTGTTCGAACATATTTTTTTGTAATTTAGACATGGTCGTACTTCCTGTGTGAAACCTATGTTTACGTTATCATTAAATGGGTATTTTTAGAAAAATATGTAAAAAAAAGCCATCTTAAAGATGGCTTTCGGAAATATCTGAACTAATTTAGTTCTACAAATTAGTAATTTGCATTACCTGGAGAACGAGGGAAGGGGATTACATCACGGATATTCTGCATCCCTGTTACATAGGCTACTAAGCGTTCAAAGCCTAATCCAAATCCTGAATGTGGTACTGTGCCGTATCGACGTAAGTCGCGATACCAAGCATAGTCTTCTTTATCCAGTCCCATTTCTTCTAATCTTTGGTCAAATACATCTAAACGTTCTTCACGTTGAGAACCACCAATGATTTCACCAATTCCTGGGGCCAATACGTCCATTGCAGCAACTGTTTTACCATCGTCATTAATACGCATATAAAATGCTTTAATATCTTTAGGATAGTTTTGCATGATAATTGGCGCACCTACGTGCTCTTCGGCAAGATAACGTTCATGCTCAGAAGATAAATCGACGCCCCAATCCACTGGGAATTCGAATTTTTTACCACAGTTTTTCAGTATTTCGATGGCATCGGTGTAATCCATTCTGACGAAGTCTTGGGAAATTACCTTTTCCATTCTATCTTTAACATCTTTATTAATGTGTTGCGCAAAGAAAGCCATATCGTCGGCGCGTTCTTCTAGTACAGCTTTAAACACATACTTCAGCATGTCTTCGGCTAGTTGAGCCACATCAGATAGCTCGGCAAAAGCCACTTCTGGTTCAATCATCCAAAACTCGGCCAAATGGCGACTTGTATTTGAATTTTCGGCTCTAAACGTTGGACCAAAAGTATATACCTTGGACATAGCTGTACAGTAAGTTTCTACGTTCAACTGACCTGAAACCGTTAAGTAAGTTTCTTTTCCGAAAAAGTCTTGGGAATAATCAACTTCACCTTGCTCAGTTTTGGGGATGTTCATCATATCTAAGGTGGATACTCTGAACATTTCACCGGCACCTTCAGTGTCGCTAGCGGTTAAAATTGGAGTACTGATCCAAAAATAGCCTTGTTCGTGGAAAAAACGATGTATTGCTTGAGATAAACAGTTACGAACACGGGTAACAGCGCCAATCACATTGGTTCTTGCCCGCAGGTGAGCATGCTCTCGAAGATATTCAATACTATGGCGCTTTGCTGACATGGGATAGGTATCAGGGTTTTCTACCCAACCTAAAATCTCAACTTGCTTCGCATCTATTTCTAGGGCTTGGCCTTTACCTTGTGAGGCTTTAACCTCGCCAGTTACGGCAATGGAGCAACCCGTAGTAAGACGTTGGATATCACTATAATTTTCCATTGTATTCAGGGCAATCACCTGAATCGCGTCGAAGCAGCTTCCATCATGTAAATTGATAAAAGACAATCCTGCTTTAGAATCTCTGCGGGTTCTTACCCATCCTTTTAAAACTACCTGTTCCCCGATTGGGTACTTGCCAGTTAACACGTCAACCACTGGGGCATGCGCCATTGATATTCTCCACTACAGCAGGGGGTAACCTGCAATTTTTTGATTACAAACTAAAATATGACAATCGTCTAGGATAAACAATAATCTAGATGAAACTTACTTAATGCTCTACAGTTACTAAAGCTGGATAATTAAAATGTCACTAGACTCTGTCATTTAAATAAGGTGTGTAATCTTACTTAGCTAATTGACAGACTCAAGTAAAAATAGGCGCTAAACAGAGAATATGTCTGATCAATACCCTTGGCAGGGTGAAAATCGCCGAAAAACGCCACGAAGCCACGATAAATTTTACCAAATTGTTTTGGGATTGAATATCGTTGCTTGGGTGATATTTGTCGCGTCACTAATTGTTTTCCATTATGCCCGTCCAGAATTGATCTCTGGTGTGCAAGAATATTGGGGAGTGAATGGTCGGCAAGATTGGTCTATGTCACTTAGTATTTATTTGATTATATTGCTTTGCCTATGCACTTGTATGAGTTTATTTGTGTTAATTATGCGGCGATTTCGAACTCGCCGCAGAAATGATTATTTTGGTATCAATGTGATTATTTTATTAGCCATTAGTGTCGTGGTGTTAGTTTGGATAGTGTCTGATATTTAAGTTTATCCTAATTAAGAGTTTGTAAGCTTATGGCAATAGCGGCTGTTAACTGACTCAGTTGTTGTTGATTAATGATAAATGGAGGCATGATATAAATCAGTTTACCAAATGGCCTGATCCAAACACCGTTATCAACAAACACACGTTGTAACTCTGCGACATTTACTGCTTTTTTACACTCAATAACACCAATCGCACCCAGTACTCGAACATCTTCTACTGCAACATGATCTTTTAATGGTAACAACTGATGCTGGAGTTGTTCTTCGATACTTGCCACTTGAGATTGCCACTTGTTTTGAGCCAATAACGCCAAACTCGCATTGGCCACTGCGCAAGCTAACGGATTTCCCATATAAGTGGGGCCATGCATAAATACCCCAGGTTCACCGGCGCAGACTCCTAAGGCAACGTCTTCAGTACATAAAGTAGCTGCCAACGTCATATAGCCTCCGGTTAACGCTTTACCTACACACATGATATCGGGGCTGATGCCTGCATGTTCACACGCAAAGAGTTTTCCCGTTCGGCCGAAGCCGGTGGCAATTTCATCGCAAATTAATAATATATTGTGCTCATCACATAATTGACGACAACGATGCAGATATTCTGGGTGGTATATGCGCATGCCACCGGCACCTTGCACTATGGGTTCAATTATCAGCGCCGCAACTTCGTTCTTATGAGTCAGTATTAAGTCCTCTAACGGGCCTATATCATCTTCATTCCAGGTCTGATCGAATTGAGTTTGTGGTGCAGGAGCAAAAATTTGGGTTGTAAGTGTTTGGTTGAAAAGGCTGTGCATTCCATTAACGGGGTCGCACACCGACATAGCCGCAAATGTATCGCCATGATAACCATTACGTGGAGATATAAACCGAAATTTTTCAGGGGCTCCCTGACAAGCCCAATATTGCAATGCCATTTTCATGGCCACTTCAACGGATACAGAGCCTGAATCGGCTAAAAATACCCGCTCTAACCCCTCTGGGGTGATATCGACTAAGGTTCTACATAAATCGATAGCCGGTTTATGGGTAATCCCACCGAACATCACATGGGACATTTTCCCTAGTTGTTCCCTAGCAGCTTGGTTTAAATCTGGGTGGTTGTAGCCATGAATAGTTGCCCACCATGACGACATGCCATCCACTAATTCTTCACCATCATTGAGCTTTAATAACACCCCTTCTGCAGATTCAACTTGGTAACAGGGAAGGGGATTAATGGCTGAAGTGTAGGGATGCCATATATGTTTTTGGTCGAATTCGAGGTCAGGTAGGTCAGAATTGTTCAATTTGTACTCACTTGTAAATCAAAATGCCTGGTAGGAGTTGACAATGTTTAAGTGGGGCTTAGACTAAGCCAACATAATTCGATAGTAAAGGACCAAATATGGCGTTTCCAGCAGATTTTTCAGGTAAATCAGAGATTAGACACGACTGGACTTTAGATGAAGTGAATGCATTGTTTGCCATGCCGTTTAATGATTTACTTTTTCAAGCTCAATGTATTCATCGCCAACATTTCGATCCTAATTATGTGCAGGTCAGCACACTATTATCGATTAAAACTGGAGCGTGTCCTGAAGATTGTAAATATTGCCCGCAAAGTGCTCGCTACGATACTGGTCTAGAAAAAGAACGTTTGTTAGAAATTGAAAAAGTCATTCAACGTGCTAAAGAAGCGGTGGCTACTGGCTCAACCCGTTTTTGTATGGGAGCTGCTTGGCGTAATCCAAAAGATCGCGATATGCCTTATGTGTTGGAAATGATTAAAGAAGTCAAAAAACTTGGACTTGAGACCTGCATGACCTTAGGAATGCTAACTCGTGATCAAGCAATTGCGCTAAAACAGGCTGGTCTAGACTATTACAATCATAACTTGGATACATCACCAGAATATTACGGTGATATCATCACCACTCGTACCTATCAGGATCGCTTAGATACTCTGCAAAATGTCCGCGACGCCGGTATGCATGTTTGTTCCGGTGGTATAGTCGGCATGGGTGAAGAGGCTGATGACCGTTCAGGGTTATTAATGCAATTGGCTAATTTAGAGCACCACCCAGAAAGTGTTCCTATTAACATGTTAGTGAAAGTTAAGGGCACACCGTTGGATGATGTGGAAGATTTAGATTCCTTTGAGTTTGTGCGTACTATTGCTGTGGCACGTATATTAATGCCCAAGTCTTTTGTTCGTTTGTCAGCAGGACGTGAAGCCATGAATGAACAAATGCAAGCAATGTGTTTTATGGCTGGTGCTAATTCGATTTTTTACGGATGCAAATTGTTGACAACCTCTAACCCAGACACTCACGAAGATGTGATGTTATTCAAAAAACTGGGAATTAATTCGAAACAAACCCGTGAGTATTCAGACGAAGCCCATGAAGCCGCTTTAATGGAAGAAATTCAGGCTGGTGAAGCTGAGCAAGCAGGAAGTGAGTTGTTCTATGATGCCAGTAAGCCAGTAACGGCCGTACCTGAAACGACTAAATA
The DNA here is from genome assembly GCF_039982535.1 of Aliiglaciecola sp. Taxonomy (NCBI): domain Bacteria; kingdom Pseudomonadati; phylum Pseudomonadota; class Gammaproteobacteria; order Alteromonadales; family Alteromonadaceae; genus Aliiglaciecola; species Aliiglaciecola sp. Next base: position 63,879 of record NZ_JBDWYG010000071.1, on the reverse strand, counting down.
GTTAGTGGCTTTCGGTTATTTAAAAGAAGGGCTAAACGCCCGTCAACGTGATGGATTGTTACGTCAACGAAGGGTCATTGACGCTTCTGTTGGCGCTATGATCGAAGTTGAAGGCCAGCACTTTTTAAGTTTTTCCGGCAATGACTACCTTGGCCAACGACAAGATTTAGCAGTCATGCAAGCTTGGGTTGAAGGCATTTCAGATTACGGAGTGGGTAGTGGTGCGTCACCGCTAGTTACCGGTCATACTCAAGCTCACCAGCAGTTGGAAGATTATTTAGCCTCAGGTTTAAAGCGTGAAGCTGCGTTATTGTTCAACTCTGGTTTTGCTGCCAATCAAGCCGTTTGTCAGGCACTGGCTAATCCTCAACTGTGCATTCTTTCTGATAAATTAATGCACGCGTCATTTGTGGAGGCTGGCAAACATTGTGAGGCCAAGTTCAAACGCTTTCGACATAACGATGTTAACCATCTAAGTAATTTGCTCGCTGCCAATCAATCATCGGACTTATCATCTTCTGTCCAAGATAACCTCATAGTGACAGAGGGGGTGTTTAGTATGGATGGTGATTTAGGGAAGATAGCTGAACTAAACACCGTTGCTCAACAGCATGATGCTTGGTTAATGGTAGATGATGCTCATGGCATGGGAGTCTTAGGTGAAACAGGTTTAGGCAGCATTGAGCACTTTAATTTAAGCCAAACTCAAGTTCCAATTTTAATGGGGACTTTTGGTAAAGGCATTGGGACTTCAGGTGCCTTTGTAGCAGGCTCACAGGTTCTCATCGATTATTTAATTAATTTTGCTAAACATTATGTGTATAGCACAGCAATGCCACCGGCTATGGCCTTAGCCACCTACGCGAGTTTTCAATCTTTAGCTGATGGAACTAAACAACAAGCTTTGACCCAGCGAATAGCCCAATTTAGATCTTTATGTCAGCAAAAGGGTATTCCGTTGACAGATTCAAACACCGCCATTCAACCTATTGTTGTGGGTGATCCGGTTAAGTGTGTGAAAATTAGTGACGATCTCAAACGGCTTGGACTCTGGGTAACGGCGATTCGATACCCTACTGTACCTAAAGGCACAGATAGACTGCGTATTACCTTATCGGCGAGTCACAGAACTACCGATATAGATGCATTTGTGGATGGTTTGGAGATGGTGCTTAAGCGTTATCAGGTATTGTCTAATGAATAATACTATAGATGATAAAAAACGCAGAATTGCTTATCAATTTAGCCAATCAGCCCATCGTTATGATGATGTTGCCCAAGTTCAACTGGACATTGGTTTTGATGCCATTCAACAGGTCCCTGAGAACAAAAGCGGCAAACTTCTGGATGTTGGTTGCGGCACCGCTCGGCTAACCCGCAGACTCGCAGATAAGTTTCAGTCTCTCACCGCTGTTGATTTAGCTGCCGGTATGATTGCCCAGGCAAAAAAGCTTAATTCCTCTAAAGATGCTAAAGGTTACATCGACTTTCATATCGCCGATGCAGAGGCACTGCCATTCGCAGATAAAACGTTTGATACGGTGTTTTCGTGTATGGCATTACAGTGGTGTACACCCATTCAAACAAGTTTAGACGAGATCCATCGTGTTCTAAGTGAGCAAGGCTGCGCAGTTTTAGTCTTGTTGAGCGAAGGTTCGATGGCTGAATTAGATCAAACTTGGTTAAAAGTAGACTCTGTGCCTAGGGTCAATCAGTTCATGCCCCACAGCGAATTAGTAAAAGCGGCAAAAACAAGCGGATTTAGCGTAGTAGGGCATCAAAAAACCTATACTACCTGGCATCAAAGCGCGATTAGTTTATTGAATAGTATTCGTCACATAGGCGCAAATGTAGTGCCTGAAACGGGCAATCATTCTAAATTGAGCCGACAGTCATTGGCCGAGTTTGAACGCATTTATCGGCAAGATTTTGCGCTTAACGGACAATTGCCCTTGTCCTATGAAGTGAGTTTTTTAGTGTTGAGTAAAGCGATATGACCCATTCTATTTTTATTACAGGTACGGATACTGATGCTGGAAAAACCGTTATCGCTTCGGCGATCTTGCAACTTGCTGCAGACAAAGGGTTAAGTACCATAGGTTTTAAACCCGTATCTGCAGGCTGTATGCAAACCGCTGCAGGGCTGCGCAATGATGATGCCTTAGCCTTACAAAAGGTCAGTACAAAACAGCTAGCATATGAACGAATAAATCCCATTGCCTTTGCCGATCCCGTGGCCCCCCATTTAGCTGCAAAACGCATGGACGTCACTGTGGATATACAACAAATCAATTTGGCTTATCAACAACTCGTCAATGAAAAAGCTGATCTGTTGCTTACTGAGGGCGCGGGTGGTTGGCGGTTACCCTTGTCTGAGGGCGTATTTTTATCTGATTTTGCGATACAACATAAACTTCCAGTGGTTCTGGTGGTTGGTATGAAGTTAGGTTGTTTAAATCATGCATTACTCACTTATCAGGCGATATGTGCCGATGGTTTGCAGGTGATTGGTTGGGTGGCAAATCAGATAGATGATCAGATGTTATATCTGCAAGATAATATTGATAGTTTAAAGGCTCTGATCCCCGCACCTTGTCTCGGTGTTGTGCCTAAGCTTAACAACACCGAACAAGCCTTAGAATACTTATCTATTGATGGATTATTACAATAGGTGAATTAGCTCTGAATTGGCTGCAATGCTATGTTGCTCTTTTGCATTGAATATAACGCCGTCCAAATCACCGATTAAGGTTAGTTTTTCGTTATCCAATAACAGTCCACTACCTTCTCTAATGCCAACAACTGGAATGGTAGGGTTTAATACACAAAATTCTTCAATACGTTGCGCCCGGGTTTCACCATTGTGACCGGGTGGTTGGTAATCGCTATAGTGAGGATTAATTTGAAACGGCAGCAGTGCTAACGCAGAGAATGACTCAGGCTGGATTATCGGCATGTCGTTAGTGGTTTTAATACTCAATCCGCATATATTCGACCCAGCACTCCAGCCAATATAGGGGGTGCCTGAGTCTACTTTATTTTTTATGCAGTCAATTAAACCCTTGTTCTGCAATTGATAAAGCAAGTTAAACGTATTGCCGCCACCAACAATAATCGTTTGAGCATTTTGAATAGCCTCTGATGGATCGTTAAAACTATGTATGCCACTGATCTGTATCTCTGGCAGCGCCTGTTGTACTTTGTCTGTGTAATCATCCCAAGACATAGTTACACCGGCATAGGGGATAAAAATAGCCGTTTGAATTTTATCTAAAAACGGCAATATCATTGTTTTGGGGTTAGCCAAATATTCTTCATTACCCACTTTTGAACTGCTTAACATGAGTACTCGTTTTTTTGACATTTTTTTCCTTTGAATTGCATTTAACGCTAGACGCGCATTTTTAGCTAGATAGAATGGTATAATATAATAAGCATAAGAGAATCTGAAATAGGAAACAACTTGAATGGCTGGAACAATTCGCTCTGTTTTGTTTGTATGTTTGGGAAATATTTGTCGTTCACCAAGTGCAGAGGCTGTGTTTAGAAAAAAGGCCAAGGAAAAAGGTTTGTTGTTGAACATCGATTCAGCAGGAACCCAGGGCTATCATGTTGGCGCGCCGCCAGATGAGCGGTCTGTAAGCGTTGGTGAAGCTCGCGGTTATGATTTTGACGGAATTTCTTGTCGCAAAATTAGCAAGCAAGATTTTCATGATTTCGATATTCTGATTGCCATGGATGAAATGAACCTGCGCGGTCTGCAAAGTGAATGCCCAGAAGAGTATCAGGATAAAATAAAGCTATTTATGTCTTTTTCTGGTTTAGAAGAAGAGATTATCCCAGACCCGTATTATGGTGGTAAAAAAGGCTTTGAGTACGTTCTGGATTTAATCGAGTCTTCAGCAGATGGTCTTATTGAACATATTTCTGCTTTAATTGTGCTTGAAGATTAATTATCTCGATTAGTTTGCTACAAATAATCCTAAGACAAGATGCAAACATTCTATTTCGAAACTATAGTCAATAGTCGAATAGATTAGTGCATATAGACATTGTACTATGACGGCATATTAGGGTAATTTCCCCCCATAAATTTTATTTAGCAGGTTTGACCTGCTTTTTTTGACTTCATTAAAGGAAAGCGTGTGAGCCAATGGCAACCTGACAGCTGGAGGTCTAAACCTATCCAGCAACAACCTACTTATCAAGATCAAGCGTTATTAAAGCAAGTAGAAAGCAAACTTCATAGTTATCCACCACTGGTTTTTGCAGAAGAAACCCGCCAGCTATATAAACAGTTAGGTGATGTTGCCGAAGGCAAAGGTTTCTTACTTCAAGGTGGTGATTGTGCTGAATCATTTGATGAATTCAACGCCCCTAAAATTCGTGATACTTTTAAAGTTATCTTACAGATGGCAATTGTTTTAACTTTCGCTGGAAAGTGCCCAGTAACGAAAGTGGCCAGAATGGCAGGACAATATGCAAAGCCGCGTTCGTCAGATTTAGAAACCATTAATGGTGTGTCTTTGCCAAGCTACCGCGGTGATATTATTAATAGCTTTGAGTTTACTGAACAATCCAGAATGCCTGATCCAAATCGGATGTTAGAGGCATACCATAGAGGCGCTTCTACCCTAAATTTATTGCGTGCCTTTGCTCAAGGTGGTCTAGCTGATTTGCATCAAGTCAATCGTTGGAATATGACCTTTCTTGAGAACAACCCGTTGCGTGATCGCTACCAAGACGTGACCAATCGTTTACAAGATGCATTAGAGTTTATGGATGTGATTGGCATTAATCATGTAAATAACGCGACACTCCATGAAACCAATTTATTTACTTCTCATGAAGCCTTGTTGTTGAACTATGAGCAAGCTTTAACTCGTATCGATACTTTAACTGGCAAGCCCTACAACTGTTCTGCGCACATGGTGTGGATTGGAGAGCGGACTCGTCAATTGGATCATGCACACATTGAGTTTTTCCGTGGCATACATAACCCTATTGGTGTCAAAATCGGGCCAACAATTCAAGAAGATGAATTGATGAGATTGATTGATACTTTGAATCCAGATAATAGTGCTGGGCGCCTAACATTCATTACGCGTATGGGTGCTGATAAACTTGAGCAGAATTTGCCAAAATTACTTCGTCGTGTAAAAGCGGAAGGAAGAAAAGTGGTGTGGAGTTCTGATCCTATGCATGGCAATACCAAAAAAGCTTCCAGTGGATACAAAACTAGAAACTTTGACGATATTTTAAGTGAAATTCAGCAGTTCTTCTCAGCTCACCGTGCTGAAGGAACACATCCAGGTGGTATCCATTTAGAGATGACTGGACAACACGTTACTGAATGTACTGGGGGCGCGTATCAAATTAGTGATGATGATCTTGCGCAAGCATACAAAACACAATGTGACCCTCGTTTGAATGCCGATCAAGTACTAGAAATGGCATTTTTAGTAGCAGATCATTTGAAAAGCGGTAAATAACGCTATAGCTTGATCTCACTCTTGTTTCACATTTAAAGCCAGTTGCTAATCCAACTGGCTTTTTTATACCTGATGGCTTCTAATTTAGTTCCAAAAAGTGCATATTATTTAAAAGTTTACAGGTTTTAATCACGTAACAGTGTAATAAAGGGAATTGACGATAAATGAGTAAATTAATCGATCTTAGTCATACAGTGGAAGATGGCTTAGTGACCTACAAAGGCTTACCAGCTCCAATCATTTGCGACTACTTGAGCCGAGAAGCGTCAAAATCGCACTATGAAGAAGGCACGTCATTTCAAATCGGTAAAATTGAAATGTGCTCTAATACTGGCACATATATCGATTCCCCATTTCATCGTTATGCTGATGGCGATGATCTTTCTGAACTTTCACTTGAATCAGTTGCTCATCTAGATGGGGTTAAAATTACCATCCCTGAAAATATTTTAGCAATTGATGAAAGCTACTTTGCACAATTAGATTTAACCAATAAAGCCGTGCTCATAGAAACCAACTGGTCTCGTCATTGGAATACGGATCTATATTATGAAAATCATCCATATCTAACGGAAGGCGCAGCTATTTTCTTGAAGAAAAGTGGCGTGTCATTGGTGGGTATTGATAGCCATAATATAGATGATACTCGCGGCGGTGCAAGGCCAGTTCATAGTACTTTATTGGGGGCGGATATTTTAATTGTTGAACACATGTGCAATTTACAATCGCTACCAGATAAAGGGTTTTATTTTTATGCGGTGCCGGTAAAAATCAAAGGTTTTGGTACCTTTCCGGTGCGCGCATTTGCGCAATTAACAGAACAAAAAACCTAAACCGAAAGATCTCACTATAAGCAATGTCTTGTAAGGCAAATAGGGACGAGTATGAAAACTGCAATAAAATGGATATTTAGTACATTCTTAGTAATTTTAATCATTGCTGTCATCGGCGGCTGGTGGATTGGACCGACTTGGCGTTCCTTGCTCTTAGATCCACCTAAAGATACTGATGTCCTGTTCTGGAGTCAAAGCCAGCGAGATGCAGGTTTTCTAGTGGTAGATCAACTGTCATTTCTGGTGAAATCCCGGGAAATTACACCAGCAGATAATATTAGGGTGTTGCCTAAAGGCGAGGCACTCGTTGTTAATGAAGATATTGATAGGTTTTTTGACGAGCAGCGTTTGGCTGGTGGCTTAATCCTGCATAAAGGCAAAATTAGGTTTGAAAAATACGCGCTTGGACATTCACAACAAGGACGTTGGACGAGCTTTTCAGTGGCGAAATCATTTACCTCAAGCTTAGTGGGGATTGCGCTAAAGGATGGTCATATTCGTAGTCTCAAGGATCCTGTGTCTGATTATATTGCGGGCCTAAAAGGTTCTGTCTATGACGATGTGAACATTGAGCAATTGCTAACCATGACATCAGGTGTGGCGTGGAATGAAGATTATTCTGATGCAAACTCTGATGTGGCCTTATTTAATAATCACCAAGCAGAAGATGGTTTACCCACCATAGTGAGTTATATGCGCGGTTTATCTAGGGCTCATCCACCGGGTGAAAAATGGCATTATTCCACTGGCGAAACCAACCTAATTGGTATTTTAGTCGAACGGGCAACTGGGCGCACTATTACCGATTATTTGACTAAAAAAATATGGCAACCCTTTGGTATGGCGAACAAAGCAACTTGGTTATTAGGTGCCGACGGTAATGAAATATCAGGTTGTTGTATACAAGCAAGCTTACAAGACTTTGCTCGCTATGGTTTGTTTATGTTGGAAGAGGGCAGAATAAACGGCGAGTCAGTATTTCCACAAGATTGGGTTAACAAGGCAACCAGCAAACAAGTAGAGACATTTTCATCTAGAAGATACTATGGTTACCAATGGTGGATATTCGATGACGGTAGTTATACAGCGCGTGGGATTTTTGGGCAAACAATATTTATTGATCCCAGTCGAGAACTTGTCGTCGCTTTTAATGGTAATTGGCCCACGGCTACCGATTCGAATTTAGATAGTAAACGTTTAGAGTTTATCGATAAGATAAGAGAAGCAATAGATTCGGAATAACACTATTGTTAAAAGGCTCGCTTTTCCATGTTTGTGGTAACTGGAGTATCACTTTCTTGATTGATATATAGAATCGAGAAAGTGAACCAGCGCTTACACAAACGCGTAAGCGTGTTTTTAAACTAGGATAAAGTATCTTACTAATTAAGCTTTCTTTTTATCCATCTTAACCACTTCCGCTTTTTCTTGTTCTAATATGGAATCCGCATCTGTGCCTTTAAATAATTTGGCAATGACGTCTTTATTTTTAGACAATAAAATAGTGAGGTCTTCGGCAACATCATTTGGCAATTTGATGCCTTTTGCTTGGATATAAGTGCCTAGATTATCCGCAACATCAAGCATTTTGTCATATTGATCAGCCGCCTTTTTGTCAGAAGTCACAAGTTTTTCTTCTCCATTTCGCTCAACAACATATCTCACAATAATAGCCATTATGTTTCCTCATATTTCTGTTGGTTTTGTGCCATCAAGGATAAATATAGCTCAATACTGTTTGTATGTACAGTATTTTGCTGAAGCACTAAACAAATGGTAGCGAAGTGCGTTGACGATTATTTTAGGAATGCTGAATTGGCTTCAATAGGATGATATATATCCACGCAATCGCTTAAGGTTTTGGCGGTGAGTTGAGGAACGCTATAGACCTGTGTTGAAACTTGATACTTGCTTTTGATATAACCCATTAATACCGCAAAGTCGCCATCTCCACTGAGTAAAATTACCTCGTCTAGAAGCGGTGATTGATCGATCATATCAACGGTAATACCAACATCCCAGTCACCTTTAGCTGTGCCATCGCTGCGTTGAATAAAGGGTTTTAGTTTAACTTCAAAACCAATATGCCTAAGGGCATCTTGAAATTTAATTTGTTGGTCATGTTGACGGGCAATGGCATAGGCATTGGCAACCACTATGTTGCCGCGAGTTGAGAGGTGCTGCCAAAACTGTCGATAATTAAACTGTTTTTGATAAGCCTGTCGGCAGGTGTAGTACACATTTTGCACATCCACAAAAACGCCGATGTTTTTGGTTTTATTTTGCATACTCTTACCGCCTACAGGTTAGTTAAGTTAGCTTATTTAAACGAGTTTTTTACTGCTTAAGTAATCTTCGTAGTTACCTCTAAAGTCGACAATGCCGTCTTCTGTAATTTCCAGAATGCGAGTTGCCAATGAAGACACAAATTCGCGGTCGTGGCTGACAAATAATAAGGTGCCAGGGTAGTTTTCAAGAGCTAGGTTTAATGACTCAATAGACTCCATATCCAAGTGATTGGTGGGTTCATCCATTAACAATACATTGTTTTTCTGAAGAATGAGTTTGCCGAAGATCATGCGGCCTTGTTCACCACCAGATATCACCTTGACGGACTTATCAATTTCTTTTTGGGAAAATAACAATCTGCCCAGTGTACCTCTAATAACCTGTTCGTCATCACCTTCTTTACCCCACTGATACATCCAGTCTAGTAAAGTTTTGTCTTCTTCAAAGTCGTGTGCATGGTCTTGAGCGTAATAACCGATAGATGCGTTCTCAGACCATTTTACATTACCACTGTCAGCAGCAATATCTCCATACAAGCAGCGCATCAGCGTTGTTTTACCCGCACCATTAGGACCAATGATGGCAACTCTTTCGCCGACCTCGATCATTAAATCCAGGTTTGAGAATAGGGGAGTGTCAAAGGATTTACTGAGTCCTTCCACTTCAAGGGCTAATCGATGCAGTTTTTTGTCCTGATCAAAACGAATAAATGGGTTTTGACGACTAGAGGGTTTAACTTCATCTAGTTGGATTTTATCTATTTGTTTCGCTCTGGATGTGGCTTGTTTAGATTTTGATGCATTTGCAGAGAAACGGCTGACAAAAGATTTTAGTTCTGCAATTTGCGCTTTTTTCTTAGCGTTGTCAGACAATAAACGTTCTCTGGATTGGGTCGCTGCGGTCATATACTCATCGTAGTTGCCAGGGAAAAGTCTTAATTCACCGTAATCTAAATCCGCCATATGAGTACAAACACTGTTTAGGAAGTGACGATCGTGGGAAATAATGATCATGGTACAGTTACGTGAGTTTAGCGTATCTTCCAACCAGCGAATGGTATCAATATCCAAGTTGTTGGTCGGTTCGTCAAGCAACATGATATCTGGGTCGGAAAACAGAACTTGGGTTAATAATACCCGTAATTTCCAACCTGGAGCCACTTCACTCATAGGGCCATAATGCAGGGCCTCTTCAATGCCCACACCAGTTAGCAGTTCTGCTGCCCGAGATTCTGCGGTGTAGCCATCCATTTCGGCAAACTCAGACTCTAACTCTGCTGCTCTTATGCCATCCTCTTCGGTCATTTCAGGGTTGGCATAAATCGCATCACGCTCTTCTTTTACTTTCCATAACTCTTCATGACCCATGATCACGGTATCAATTACAGAGTAATGTTCAAAGGCGAATTGGTCTTGTTTTAGTTTACCAATTCGTTCATTAGGATCTTTGGTGACGTTACCTGATGATGGTTCTAAATCATTACCCAGAATTTTCATAAACGTGGATTTACCGCAACCGTTAGCCCCGATAAGACCGTAACGATTTCCCTCTCCAAATTTAACGGAAACATTTTCAAAAAGAGGCTTGGCACCAAATTGGATGGTGATATTGGCAGTAGCTAACACGTTGGCAATTCCTATTGATAAAAGACATATAAATTTTGCGCGGGATTATGCCATAAATAACTAAGTTTTGATGGGGTTTGTTGATATTAATCGTGGACTGGGTGTAAAGAGTAGAATAAAAGCTAAGCAGGAGGGTAACCAGTAAGATTAAAGTGAGAAGAAGAAATTAACGTCTGGTGAGGGAGTTGTTTAGCAGACACAGTGGAAAACAGTCGAGCGAATACCAAGTCCCAGCGCAGAAACACGGATTAACCAGAAAACAACCGGAATGAAGAGGGGGGAAGCTTAGTAGGACTAAAACAGGGGTGATAAAAAATAGTTGTCAGCTCAGAATTAAGCTAATGTAACGACTAATACTAAGGTGACTACTAACGTAACTACAATCGTAACGAGTAAGGTAAATACAAGCGCAACGAGCTTGATGGTACTTAAGATTAATATATTAAAACTTACTCACTTAGTAATTCACTAACAAGCCTATATGCCCCTACTATGAAGATTTATGGTGGCATATAGGTGGTAATTTAGCAGTTAGTTACTGATCTAATGGCGTATTAAAATCTTCGGAAAGCTCAAAGTCACCAGTTACGCTAGCCACTTTTTCGTCTTCAAAATGAATGATTAATTCTTTACGAAAGTCTTCCCCACGTTTACTCATACCCCGTTTCATTTCGTAGACGTAATACCAAGTATCATGGTCAAAAGAATCTTGAACAACAGGTCTGCCAAGAACATATATGACTTGTTCCTTGGTCATTTTAATTCGTAGTTGCTTAACGCTTTTTTCCTGAAGGAAATTGCCTTGGGGAACATCAATACGGTATATCCAATCTGTGCAACCAGACAAAAACAATGTTGTTACTACAGCAACTATTATACTTTTATACTTCATTCATTCTTTCATTTAAGTTAAATAATTAATTTAGCTAAGCCGTTAAGGCTGCCTATTTCTGGACACGCATGCTAACTCACCATGAGGCCTGCAATCAATATTTAATCGAGACTAATGATAACTGCTCAGCAATTCTTTGGCATTTTCGATAGCTGAATTAGTCAAAGTATCGCCAGCTAATAATCGAGCTAACTCCTCAATTCTCTCACTTTCTTGCAAACAAAGCATATGTGTTTCAGTGGTCTTTTTATCTGAAAACTTAGTCACAAACATTTGTTGATGACCACTAGCAGCTACCTGAGGTAAGTGAGTGACACATATAACTTGGCTCGTTTGCCCTAATTTCCGTAACAATTTTCCAACTACAGAAGCCGTAGGCCCACTAATTCCAGTGTCTACCTCGTCAAAAATCATAGTTGGAATTAAGTTACCTTTAGCACTAATCACCTGTAAGGCAAGGCCAACTCGAGAAAGTTCACCACCGGACACTACTTTTTCCAAAGTATCTGCTTGAATGCCTAAATTTGTCGAGATTAAAAACTTCACCTTATCTAAACCAGTGGGCGAGGGAGCCAGCTGTGGATCAAATTCTATGCAAACAGAAAATTTTGCTTGCGACATATTCATATCTTGAATGTGTTGTTCCACTAGCTTGGCCAGTTTATTACCAGCTTTGTTTCTACTTTTACTTAATTTTTCTGCTGCACTGATATAGCTTTGTTGCAATATTGCGAGCTTACCCTGTAATTCTTCCAGAGATTCATCTTGATTGTCTAACTCTTTTAACTCAGCAGACAAATGTTGATGATGGTCAAATAGTTCCTCAGGTCGCACACCATGTTTTCTTGCTAAATCTAGTGCTTGTGAATAACGCTGTTCAATTTGCTGCATTCTCATGGGATCAATTTCTAAACGGTCCGTATAGGCACGTAATTGATTAGATGCCTCGTCGATATTAATTAATGCTTCATTCAATACGGTGACAATAGGGGATAATTCAGGATCATGTTCCTCAAGCTCTGTAAGCATATCTATACTGCTTTGTACCGCGTTTAATGCACTGCCTTCATCGGCATCATAGAGTTGATAAAAGCTTTTTTGTGATTGTTCCAAAAGTGCTTGGCTGTTACTTAATTTTTTATGTTCTATTTCTAATTCAACAAATTCATTATCAGCTAAATTAAATTCATCTAATTCTTGAACTTGGTATTGCAGTAAATTACGACGGTCTGAACGTTTTTGCGTGCCCGCCAAAAGAACGGTCATTTGTTTTTGGGCATTGTTAAGCAGATCATATTGTTGTTTAACTGTGCTGAGTAAATTTTCATGTTCCGCAAAATTATCGACTAATTGCTTTTGTACATCAGATTTAAGCAATAATTGGTGAGCATGTTGACCGTGGATACTAATTAATTGTAAACCTAAATTTCTAAGCTGTTGTGCTGGAACAGGGTATCCATTTACGTAGGCTTTAGAGCGGCCTTCAGAGGAAACTACTCGACGGATCATCAGTTCCTGCGCTTCATCTTCTGTTAATTCATGCTCACTCAAATCATTGTCATTCAGCCATGCTTTAACTTTAGGAAGCTTAGTAATATCGAAGGTGGCGCAAACATCAGCTTTGTCACAGTTAGGGCGGACCATACCAGCATCCGCACGATTGCCTAAACACAACCCAAGTGCGTCAATGGCAATAGACTTACCGGCACCAGTTTCACCGGTGATCACGCTAAGGCCTTGCTTAAAATCAACGTCTAATGACTTAACAACTGCTAAATTTTGGACAGATAAGTGAATTAACATAACAATAAATACATGTTTATATATACAGTAACTGTAAATATATACAATAATTGCTGTATGTAAAGTAGAATTGCGATTTAGCTGTTAAAAATTAATATAATTTTGAACCCCAACCTAATTTGGTGCGAAGTACATTGAAGTAGTTATAGTCTTTGGGGTGGATCAGCGACAATCTCTCTTGGTTTTTCTTGATATAGATCTCGTCACCAGGAAAAACCGTTAAAGCAATGTGACTGTCACAACTTACTTGCAAGTTATCCGTATTATCATTGGATACTTTCATTCTTACCACACTGTTTGCATCTACCACTATAGGCCGACTACTCAAGGTATGGGGGAACATGGGGACTAGTGTTAAGGCATCTAAGTTGGGTGTGAGTATTGGACCACCACCTGATAGAGAATATGCAGTTGATCCGGTGGGTGTGGCAACAATGAGTCCATCGGAACGCTGACTGAACACAAAGTTATCATCAATATATACTTCAAACTCCATCATGTGAGCCACTTTACCATGATGCAGTACTACTTCATTGATGGCCGAATTAGAGCTTTGTTGCTGGCCCTCTCGGAATACATCAACTTGTAAAATAAAACGCTGCTCTCTAACAAATTCACCATTGAAAAGGCATTCTAGTTGGCGTTCAATATCATCTGGGTGGATGTCGGTCAAGAATCCAAGGTTACCACGGTTAACGCCTACTACAGCTACGTCATGTTGCGCTAACACTCTAGCGGCACCAAGCATATTTCCATCGCCACCTACAACAATAGCTAAATCTGCTTGTAAACCTATATCTTCTAATTCAGCCGTTTCAAAACCATTCCCTTGTAGCATGCTTGAAACCTTAGTTTCTACCAGAATGCGACAACCTCTTCGTTTCAGAAATTGCAAAATAGCGTTAAGGCTCTTGTTTGCACCTTCATGTGCAGGCTTTCCAATTAGACCTATAGTTTTAAATGGCATAACATTCTATTTAAATTCAAAAACTCAGTATAACCATGCTTAGTATTGAAAACCAAGCATGATAGTTAAGACTGTCTCAAATAATGTTTATCGTGCTGTCCAACCTCCGTCTATCACCAGTGCTTGCGCTGTCATATTTTTAGCTGCATCACTGATTAAAAATGCCGCAGTGCTTGCCAATTCCTCAATTTCAATAAAAGCTTTTTTAGGCATAGGCTCAAGCATGATTTTATTGATTACGTCTTCTTCACTAATACCATTTTCTACCGCTTGCGCTGCAATTTGTTGTTCTACTAGTGGGGTTTTAACGTAACCTGGACACAAGGTATTAATAGTGACATCGCAGTCACCCGTTTCAAGAGCTAAGGTTTTTGCAAAACCTAATAAACCGTGTTTGGCCGCCACGTAAGCAGACTTGTAAGGGGAGGCAACCACCGAGTGCAAAGAACCTACATTGATAATACGACCGTAGTTTTGTTCGCGCATATGGGGTAAAAATGCTTTTGTTAATATGGCGGGGCCAACAAGCATGATATTGATAAGTTGTTGCCATTTTTGCGCTGGAAAGTCTTCCAACCGAGAGACATGCTGAATTCCAGCGTTGTTAATCAGTACATCAACTTTATCGGGTAACAATTTTGCAGGTAATGCCTCTATTTGTTCAGGATCACTCACATCTAGTTGCACCGAGCGTGCATCAATATTATCTGCGCTTAATTTATCCACTGCACTTTGCGCCGTTTGCTGATTAATATCAGCGACAATGATCTTATGTCCCACCTTTCCTAAGTATTGGCCTATACCAAAACCAATACCACTGGCGGCGCCAGTTATTAATATGGTCTTATTTTGCATTTTTTATCCTTTAGATTTTGATTGAGCGGCAAGTGATTCCACAATGTTTTTAACTGCCTGAATTTGTTTTCCGTGCGTCGTTGCGTATTTTTCATCGGTGTATCCCCACCAGTCCCAACAACCTTGAGGGTTCATTGGAAGCATCATAGAGGTTGAAGTTTGAGGATATAAAACGATTAACTGATTATTATCCGCCCAGCGATTTAATCCGTTTCCAATGATGTAGTCTTGACCTATGGTCTCAGCATTTTGATTACATCCATGGAAGTTAACATGGACTTGGCATTGCTGACCTTCTGCGCAGCTTTTAGGGATATAAACATAACCCGTTTTAGCCATAGTCTCAGCGGGTTTACCCCCCAATTTGTGTTGATTAATTGCGGTAATCGTGCCGCTAGATTTCTGGTTAGGGGAATTTAACTTGGGAAATAAAAAATTTAGAAACTCACCTGCTGCATCATAACTACAGTTACCTAAAAAGGGGGATTCGGATGTATCACAGGAAGAACCTGTTGATAGTGTAGGGAAGTGATGAGCAAAGGGTTTGTCTTTAATGTAAGTTAAATTTTTGTCTGATACTAACCCTTGGTATTGCTGATAAAGGGCATTGGCCACTGGGGAAGAGATCTTTGCATCTAATTTGCCATGCAGCAACCAAACTCGACTGTCTTGTAAGTTGGATAGAGGAGCAATTAATCCTTCGCTAGCGTATTGTTTCAACTGCGTATGCAAAGGCTCTAGTGAGAATTCAGACGATTGCTTATTTACACATTCAGACAATGCAGTGGTAATGCTTCCTTGAGCACAATAATAAGATCCAGCAGCAATAATAGCAGCACCTTTTACCCAATCAGAATGAGCGATGTGAAATTGGTTAGCCATATAGCCACCGCTCGATAAACCCGAAATGGTGATTTCATTTATATCTAAATTTAAATCGGTCGTTTCGGCGCTGATCGACACATTTATTGGCATAATTGCGGTTAACCCCATACAGATAACCAGATTACGTAATTTTCTCATATGATTTGATAACCTATTTATTTAAGAACGATTGGATTAGAGTTCCGTGCTTGCTAATACCGCTAACACCCTCTAAATGGCCCAAGGTGCCAGGTAGAATAGATAGTTGACTGTCTTTGCCGTTGTCCAAAAGCATTTGATGAGTAGACTGCAAATTGTAAGGCATTAACAACAGGTCGGTGGCTGCTGGTAAAAATAGGGTTTTCGCCTTTACTTTAGCCAACGCGTTATTTAGATCACCTTGGTGTCCAGCAACATATAATTGGCAAGCGCGAACTAAATACAATAGATGATTAGCATCCATAGATTCAGCTCGCCCTTGAGCTCTTTCTCTTAACCAATTGACGATGCTGGGAGATTGGCGGATATCTTCAAGTGCAGCAGTTTCCATTGCTTTGAAGTTAATATCATTGCCCACTTGATTGAAAAAATCAGGATAAAGGGCATCTTGGGTAATTAACATTAACGAGGCAACTAGCCCATCTAACGGCCCTTGACTCGAATAGTAGTCACCTTGTTGCCAATTTTTATCAAGTTTTATGGGAGTCGCCCAATGTTCAAGTTTAGCGGACGTCCAAGCATCTGCCTCACCTGAACCTATGACGGACACCATGCGTTCTACCCAATCAGGATAAGCAATGGCCCAATCAAGTGCTTGCATTGAACCCATTGAAGGACCCACTACAGCATATAATTTTGAAATCCCTAAAGACTCTAAAACTTGTTTTTGGATGTTGACAAAATCACGGATGGTGACCACTGGAAAGTCCAGACCATAGGGTTTACCGGTTTTGGGGTTAGTTGAAGCTGGCCCTGTAGTGATCACGTTAGGATTATGTGCTCCTAAGTTAGCAAGACTATCCACACTTATAACAAAAAAGCGATCTGTATCTATGGCTTTACCTGGGCCGATAATAGCGTCCCAATATCCTGCGGCATCGTCACTTTGTTGATATTTTCCCGCGGCGTGAGAATTACCGGTAAAATAATGGGTAATTAAAATTACGTTGTCTTTTTCGGCATTTAAGCTGCCATAGCTTTCCCAACCAACACTGACATTTTCAATGGTTTTGCCGCCAAACGTTTGGAAGTTTTGTGTCGAAAACGATTTTTTTTCTACCAAAAGACTGGACTTAGTGCTGTCTAAGTCAACCGCTGTTTTATGGCTATTTACCGAGTTTGCGCAGGCAGTTTGCATACTCAAAATTATCAGTAAAAAACAACTTTTTAGGCAAATGCGATAATTAAATTTCAAACCTATTTCCTTCATTTCCAATTTCACTCTTAAAAGAAAGTGAAAAGTGCGATAGCTAAACTTAACCCAATTAATGGGATTACGACGGTTAACGCACCTACCGCCCAATAAGCACGTTGATGGGTTTCGTGGCAGATCCCGCGTATGGTGGTCACAACATAACCGTTATGGGGCAGTGAATCCAATGCGCCAGAAGAGATTGATACAATTCTATGTAATTGTTCAGGATCGACACCTTGGTCCATATAATGTGGGCCAACTAAAGGTAGCGCAATTGCTTGGCCGCCCGAGGCTGAACCGGTTAATCCGGCGATTACACTAACCGCTATGGCCGCACCAATTAATTCATTACCTGGAATTTGAGTCATAACTTCCACTGCCGTTTGAAATGCTTCGGTAGACTTAGCAATGGTGCCAAAACCTACCACTGCCGCAGTGTTACCTATGGCAATAAGCGCCCCCGTTGTGCCAACCCCCACGGCTGCGGTCAGGTTATGGAAGTACTTAAAATTGATGATCATCAGAGTCAATACTCCGCCACCTAAAGCGACAATCAGCGCCATCTGTTGTAACGATTCATGAAAGGTATAGGATAAAATTAACACCACTAACAAGGGAATTAACCCTGTCACCCAGTGTGGATAGTGTCGCTCTGTAATTTTGGGGTCGTGATCTTTGGTCTCAAAACATTCACCAGCTGCAATAGCTTTATTCATCATTTTTCTAATCCACCAGAAACCAAGGGTTGCCATGAAAATAGCCACTACTAAACTCACTTCCCAAGCTGCAAAAGGTGATGTTCCTAAGTATTTAATGGGGATCCAATTTTGTATCTCTGGTGAGCCTGCTGAGGTCATTGTAAATGTTACCGAGCCAAAGGCTAAAGCCGCAGGGATAAAGCGTCTGGGTAAATTCGCGTCTTTGAAAAGACTCAATGCCATGGGGTAAACAGAAAATGCCACAACAAATACACTTACGCCGCCGTAAGTAAGAATGGCGCAGGCAATAACTACGGCAGCTACTGCATGTTGTTTACCAAGGCGACCGATAATCGCTTTGGCAACAGCATCAGCTGCGCCCGTGTCTTCCATAAATTTACCGAACAAGCTTCCTAACAAGAACATGAAGAACCAGTTTGCAACAAATCCTGCAAAACCCGACATGTAGGTTTCGACAAAATTGGTATCACCGATGAAAACCGGTAATCCACTCGTTAAAGCAACGATAAGTGCACATAGAGGGGCTGCAATAAAAAGATTCATGCCTCTGATTGTCAAGACTATGAGTAAAAATAAGCCACCGATTAAGCCAATGAGACTCAGCATTTTTATTCCCTTTTTTAAATGATACAAAAATCTGTGACCGCAGAGATACATATCATTTCACTCAGGGAACTGGGTTAAATCCAGTTATGAGTGCGGGCTATAGTGTTAATCTTTTTTCCGATTTAAGACATAGTACTATGGTACTAAGGTAAAACATTTTGAACTAGATTAGAGTAATTACACTGTCACTGTGACCGCAGCGAAACTAACAACTTTATAAAAAGAAACTGTGTAAGAAGGACACTCTATGAAACACACACACACACAATCTAGCGCTCAAAAAAGAAAGCTTTTAAAACTTTCGACTCTAGCATCAGCCGTTGCATTATCTTGTCTATCAGGGCAAGTAGTTGCACAAGAAGAATCTAAAGGTGGCTTAGAAAGAATTGAAGTTACTGCGCGTAAAACCGTAGAAAGTCTGCAAGAAGTTCCAGTTTCTCTTACCTCTCTTGGAGCTGTAGAGTTAATGGAAAAAGGGATGTCAGTAATGACTGAGATC
Organism: Aliiglaciecola sp.; assembly: GCF_039982535.1. NCBI lineage: Bacteria > Pseudomonadati > Pseudomonadota > Gammaproteobacteria > Alteromonadales > Alteromonadaceae > Aliiglaciecola > Aliiglaciecola sp. Next base: position 45,021 of record NZ_JBDWYG010000071.1, on the reverse strand, counting down.
CAACAACAATCACCCAATACTACTTTACAAGTAAGCCGTGGTACCAACTCAACATTAACCGCGTTTATTCGTGGTGTTGGTCAACAAGATCCAGTTTGGGGTTTTGAACCTGGTGTTGGTGTCTACATTGATGATGTTTATATTTCCAGACCCCAAGGAGCGGTTTTAGATTTGTTCGACTTGGAACGAGTTGAGGTACTTCGTGGCCCTCAAGGGACCTTGTATGGAAAGAACACCATTGGTGGTGCAATCAAGTATGTAACTAAAAAAATGTCTGGTGATACTGAGTTGTCAGTCAATGCAACAGTGGGTAGTTATTCGCAAAGAGACTTAAAAGTGTCTGGGCAAATCCCTATCACCGATGACCTATTCTTTGGGTTTGCTGTAGCCAGTTTAAATCGAGATGGTTTTGGTGAGTTCTTAGTGGCCCCAGAAGGGCAGGATACTGAAAACTATAATAAAGATGTTCAAGCTGCTCGGTTTACCTTGGAGTATCAAGCCACTGAAGATGTATTCGTTCGTTTTAATTATGACAAAACCAAAGATGAATCAAATGCTAAAGGCGGATATCGACTTTCCGACAGTATCTTAACGGATGCGCCACAACCTGATAGCGTTTACGACTCTTATTCAAGTTTACCTACTTGGAATAAAGTTGAAACCGAAGGTATGAGTTTAACGGTAGAGTGGGATATTAACGATAGCTGGGCATTTAAATCAGTGACCGCGAGCCGTGAAGGGGATTCACCCACTAATATCGACTTTGATAGCACGCCTTTAGGTATTTTTGATACACCAGCTACTTATACTGATGAACAAATTTCTCAGGAATTCCAACTAAATTATGTGGGTGATGGCATCACTTTTGTGTCAGGTGCTTATTATTACGATGCTGAAGCTTGTGGTATCTACGACGCTTATTTGATGGCATTTGGAATTTCAATCGAGCAAAGCGGTTGTACAGATACCAAAAGTTTAGCCCTTTATGGTCAAGTGTCTTATGACATTACGGATAAACTTTCGACGACTGTAGGACTGCGTTATACAAAAGATGAAAAACACGGCGTGGTCGAAGCGGGTACACGACTTGGTCAAGCTTACCCAAGCTCAGACTGGGTAGATGGTTATGTTAGACCGGATTACGCGCCAAATGTAGTGATTGATGACACTGAAACCTGGTCTCGTTTAACCCCAAGACTCGGCTTGGAGTATGCTTTAACGGACTCAACCATGTTCTTTGGTAGTTACTCTCAGGGTTTCAAATCAGGCATGTATAATCCTCGCGCCACTTTCTTCCAGCCAGCGGCTGCTCCTGAGATTGTTGATTCATACGAAATCGGAATGAAAAGTGATGTGACTGATTCATTTAGACTTAACGCGACTTTGTTTAAATTAGATTATACCGATAGACAATATGTGGTGAATGTACCTTCTGATAACTTGGCTGAGCCTACTCAGCGGATTGCGAACGTTGGTGAGTCTGATGCAAATGGTCTTGAAATTGAGCTTACTTATCTTGCTGCGGAAGGTCTTACTTTCACTAGTGCGTTAGGTACCATTGATGCTGAGTTTACCGAAGTTTTCTCTGTAGATGCAGCGGGTAACCCTATTGATTTATCAGATAACTTTGTTATTTCAAATACCCCTGATTTTACCTTCAATGCGGGCGTGAAATACGAATTTAGCACTGATATGGGCGACTTCGTTTTCAACGGTAATTATTACTATCGTGATGATTATGAGTTATTCGAGTCTCCTGATGAACTATTACGTCAAGAAGGGTATGGACTGGTTAACCTGAGCTTAAATTGGTATAGCGATAATGGCCAATGGACAGCCGGTTTACATGCGAAAAACCTAGCAGACGAAGAGTATCGGGTTGGTGGTTATAACTTTACTGGTGGTCGAAATGCCGATGGTGATTTACTACCAGGCTTAGGTGGTGACACTACGTTAATTGGTTATTACGGCGATCCACGTACTATTCACCTAACGGTAGGCTATACCTTTTAACAGCACTATGTGCTGTTCCCAGGGGGCGACCTAGTCGCCCTTTTTTTATGATTTAATTTTTAATATAACTTGAGCTTCGCAGCAACCTTTCATATGCTGCCAACCCTAGTAGTCGCAAATAATCATACAATATGTCAGTTAAAGCGCTTATCGCAGACGATCATCCGTTATTTCGTATTGCCCTTAAACAGGCTGTAAGTGCGTTATTAGATGATCACATCACTGAAACCTCGACGTTACAAGAAACCTTGTCAGCGCTAAATCACGATCCAGAAATCGAATTGGTGTTTTTAGATTTAAATATGCCAGGCAATGATGGGCTATTTGGTCTGAGTCAAATCCGCTTATTACATCCAGATGTTTTAGTGGTCATTGTCTCTGGTGAAGAGAAACCCTTAATTATTCAAAAAGCGATTAACTTAGGTGCGAGTGGATTTATTCCAAAATCCAGCTCATTGTCTGAAATCGCCAATGCCATCGAACAAGTATTGGATGGACTGCAATGGTTACCCGAACATTTGATTGCTCAGGTTGAAGCAAAGCTTCCAGCAGAAGAGTCTGAATTTGCGAAAAATTTGGAACAATTAACACCACAACAATTTGTGGTGCTTAAAATGATGGCTGATGGTTTGTTAAACAAACAAATCGCTTACGAACTGGGTATTAAAGAAACCACCATCAAACAGCATGGTTCGGCCATACTCAAAAAGTTGAAGTTAAATAACCGAACCCAAGCTGGGGTGTTATTTAAACAACTGATGAATCAAGTGTGATTTTTTCTGACATTGCCCAAGATTATCTGGCTGTTTAGCATTATTTGAAACGGTTAACCTAAATAATTAATATGAACTACGACGAGTTTAATCATTTTTGTGGCGCACTCAAGGCAACGACCTATGTTATGCAGTGGGGCAATTCTCATGTGTGGAAAATTGGCGGAAAAGTTTTTGCAATTGGAGGCTGGAGTAAAGATAAAAAACCTGCATTTACCTTTAAAGCCTCTGAACAAAATTTCTATTTTCTGTGCGAACGACAAGGTTATATTCCCGCCCCATATTTTGCTAATCGGGGTATGAAGTGGATTCAACAAATTGACGCTCAATCTCATACTAATGAAGAGTTGGAGTATTACCTAATTGAATCTTATCGTTTAGTCTCGCAAGGCTTAAGTAAAACAAAACAACAAGAACTTGGTTTAAATCAGCTGTGATCCATTTGCTAATACTCACTAACCGCGGTTAACCATATGGGGGGGAAGAGGCAGAATATCTGCCTAAACCAAGTTATATGTAGTAGCTAAGACTCGATCTGGTTTTTATGGTCAAATGCTTAAGACCTAATCTGACAGGCTGCAATGTGTCTTGAGTTCAACTGGTGAATGCAACGCTATCCTTATTTAAGGAGGAACGTTGCCATGAAACAAAGAAAACGCATCTATTATTCACCTGAACAAAAAGCACTTATTTGGGACAGATATAAAAAGGGCGATTCGCTGCATGATATCGCCAGAATGTTTGACCGCTATCATTCTTCGATTATGCCCACCATCTATCAAACTGGTGGATATCGGCCACCAGAACGAAAAAGGCATTCACAATCTCTTTAGCTTGATGAAAGGGAAGAGATATCACGGTGCTTAGTCAGTAAACAATCCATTCGAGAAATTGCCAGACGTTTGTCTAGAGCGCCATCTACAATCAGTCGAGAGATAAAAAGAAATGGTGGATTGAAGTGCTACCGTGCCGTCAACGCAGAACAACGTGCATGGGACGAGGCATTAAGACCTAAACCATGTAAGTTAATTGGCTCCCCAGAGTTATGTAGACTGATAGCTGTTAAGCTTAAAAGAGCATGGTCACCACAACAAATTGCGGGTTGGCTAAAGCGACAATATCCCGATAATCAGGAAATGTACGTGTCCCACGAAACCATTTATAAAACACTGTTCATTCAGACGCGAGGTGCATTGAAGAAAGAGCTGCAACGGTGTTTGAGAACGAAAAGAGCCGTCCGAAAGTCTCGCACATCAACGCTCAAAGGACGAGGCTGAGGTCAAATTCCAGATGCGTTATCAATCAGTGAACGCCCAGCTTCCGTTGAGGATAGAGCTGTGCCGGGGCATTGGGAAGGCGACCTAATATGCGGTTCAAAGAATAGCTATATCGCAACGCTTGTTGAACGTCATTCCCGTTATGTAATGCTCGTCAAAGTGGAAGATAGTAAGTCATCTACTGTTATTGCTGCGCTGATTAAACAAGCTCAAAAGCTTCCAAGCGAATTATATAAATCACTCACGTGGGATAGAGGTAGGGAAATCAAAGACCATAGGAAGTTCACATTGGCAACTGACATCAAAGTATATCTGTGTGATCCTCATTCTCCTTGGCAACGCGGTTCAAATGAAAATACCAATAGACTGTTGAGACAGTATTTCCCCAAAAGCACTGATTTATCAGTACACAGTCAACAAAAGCTCAGTAACGTCGCAAGACAACTTAACGAAAGACCTAGAAAGACGCTAGACTATGAAACACCAGCTCAGAGATTTAACCAGTGTGTTGCATCCATCGATTGAACTCACAGCCAATAGCGGACTTTAAGTACAAAATAAAAGCACCTCATGCTTGTATCAAAAGGTGCCTTCTTATTTTGTTAAAAGTCGTTTTTATTTTTAACCGCTAAAACTTGACCGTTTTTTGCAACTTGGAAATAAAGCTTATTTTCATTGTTAGGGTTAGACGCACTAACAACGTAGAAATTGTCTTCAACGCTAGCAATCGAAAGTTGCGACTTATCAATGTTTTTCCATGATTCATCTAACTTACCGACTTCAAAACCAGCGTCTTTAAAAGTCATCTTTTGAATATGTATTGCAGCGATGCTAACAGCTTTCTGACCGCTGATGACACCATGATCGCCATGCGCCTGTACATTACCAGTTAGCAAGGCACCACAAAGCGCAACGATTGATATTAGTTTGTTCATTTTAGTCTCCATTTCGTAAGAAATTCGTTATTGTTTGAGGCCGATAACTTCATATTGTCCTTTAACCAGTAGCTGTACTGACACTGGTTTATCTGATTTATTTTTCCAGTACCAACCATGAGAGCCAGCAAATGGCGTGGTATAGCTGCCTTTCATTTCATTAGTAGTAGCAATGGCGTAGCTTTCAAAATATCCCGTAGTGTCACCTTCAGGTTCGCCATGTAAGTCGAAATATAATGGCTCACCATCGGTTAACCATTCATAGGTCATTTTGTCATGTTGTTTCATATAAAATTTATATTCTACGCCTCGCCCCGGTGCGATAGTCACTTCTATAGTTTGAAACTCATCGCTTCCCTTGGTTTTTTCTACCGGAGCAGCTTCCATTTCAGCCGCTTGTGCCAGTGCTGTTAAACCTAACTTGCCACCGAGACCTGTCGGATCTATGTTGTACTCTGCTGGTAAGATAAAGGTACCCAGTGCAATAGCCGCGACAACGACTGCTGAGATACTCGCTTTAACGAGTGTTTTGGTACTAACTGTATGTTGCATAAAATTCTCTTTTATTTCTGTTTTGTGTATTTCTATACGTTCAAAATCGATTAAATGGTGAAGTAACCAGTAAGTTGTAAGCCCATCAACATCACACCAGCACTCATTAGCACAGTGTTTGTGACTGTCGAAAAGCGTTGAAATGACGGCAGTTTTCTCCATGCATTTATCATGATCAAAATAAGAGCAAGCGCTGCAAATTGACCAAGTTCAACACCTAAGTTAAAGGCAATCAGGTTGGTAATAAGACCTTCATCAGCTAGGCTAAATTCTTGTAGTTTGGTCGCTAAACCAAAGCCATGAAACAGACCGAAAATCAGTACCGCCCATTGGGTATTAGGCTGCCAATTAAAGCAACGCTTAAAGCCACCTAGGTTATCGAAGCCCTTATAAATTACGGAAAAACCGATAATGGCATCGATTAAATAAGCATTGACTTGAATATCGCTTAACACGCCAAATAATAACGTTGTGCTGTGTCCGATAGTAAACATGGTGACGTACAAAAGTACGTCACGGCTGCGATATAAGAAGAAGATCACACCGACTAGAAATAATAAGTGGTCATAGCCCGTTATCATATGCTTAGCGCCTATGTATAAAAACGGGATAAACTGTACACCACTATTTTGCTCTAAAAATGCTCTAGTTTTATCATCGACGCCGTGAGCAAAGGCTTCAATACTGACAAGCGCTAACAGCGCAATCGTCAGATAGGTCAGTAATTTAACCATGTTACTTGGCATCTTGAGACTCCAATACTTCAACACCAGTCAAAATAGACTCCTTTTCTTTATGTAAAATTCTGTATAAGGCAGGTATGACAAACAAGGTCAAAATCGTTGACGAAATAACGCCACCAATGACCACAGTCGCCAAAGGACGTTGAACCTCTGAACCAATGCCTGTATTTAACGCCATTGGAATAAAGCCTAATGATGCAACAAGTGCCGTTGTTAACACAGGTCGAAGACGCGTCAACGCACCATCGAATATAGCTTTATCAAGTGCTAGCCCACCTTTACGCAAGTCTCTAATAAACGACACCATAACCAGCCCATTGAGGATGGCGATACCTGATAAAGCAATAAAGCCAACCGCTGCCGAAATTGAGAACGGAATGTCACGTAAAAACAGCGCCGCAATGCCACCTGTTAATGCGAGCGGAACACCCGTAAAGATGATCATGGCATCTTTAAATGAGTTAAGCGCGAGGATTAATAAACCAACAATCATGATTAATGTGACAGGTACAACAATACTTAGGCGCTCTGAAGCGGATTGCAGTTTTTGGTAAGTACCGCCATATTCCACCCAATAACCAGCCGGAATTTCAACACTTTCATCAATTGCAGTTTGAATATCCGCAACAAAACTTCCTAAGTCTCTACCACGGACGTTGGCAGTTACCACCATTCTACGTTTACCGTTTTCACGATTAATTTGGTTGGCGCCAGATATCAGCTCAATATCAACCAATTCTTTAAGTGGTACTGAATGACCATCTGCTAGTCTAATAGGTAAATAGGGCAGTTCATCAATATTATTTCGCTTAGATTCTGCAAGCCTTACTACAATATCTGAGCGCACATCGCCTTGATAAAACTTACCTGCGATTGTACCACCCATCGCAGTTGCAACTTGAGACTGTACTTGGCTAATGCTAATACCAAACTGCATCAGTTTTTCACGATTAGGCACTAGACTAAGCATAGGCAACCCTGTGGTTTGCTCAACTTGTATATCTACTGCACCTTCAACTTGAGTGATTGCACCTTCTATCTCATCGCCTAATGTGGTCAACGTATCAAAGTCATCACCAAACACTTTTATAGCAAGTTCAGCTCTCACCCCTGCCAACAGTTCGTTGAAACGCATTTGTATTGGCTGTAAGAACTCATAGCGGTTACCCGGAATTGGCTCTACTAGCGCGGCTAGCTCTTCAACTATTTGGATTTTAGTTTTGTTTGGATCAGACCATAACTCGCGAGGTTTTAGGATAATAAAGTTATCTGCGACACTTGGCGGCACGGCATCAGTTGCAACATCGGCAGTGCCTATTTTCGCAAAGACGCGCTCAACTTCGGGCATTTGCTTGATTTTATCTTCTAAGGATTCCTGAAGTGCGATTGCTTGAGACAATGATGTACCCGGAATTCGCAGCGCGTGCATGGCAATGTCACCCTCATCCAGATTAGGTGCAAATTCACTTCCTAGCTTCGTTGCCTGATAACCTGAAATACCAATTAACACAGTTGCGGCTACAACAACTAACCAGCGTGCTTTTAATACCCAATTCAAAGCAGGTTTATAAAGAACCACAGCACCACGAATTATTGGGCTATGTTTTTCCTTCACAGGCTTTTTAAATAACAAGGCAACCATTGCCGGTACGAAGGTTACCGAAAGCAACATAGCACTCAGTAATGCAATAACTACAGTGATCGCCATTGGATGGAACATCTTTCCTTCAACACCTTCAAGTGCGAAAATAGGCAGATAAACAACGGTGATAATAAAGACACCAAATAATGCTGGACGTATGACTTCTCTTGTTGCTTCGAACACTAACTCCAAGCGTTCTTTTAGCGATAACGGGGTATTTCCAGCCTGACTTAGTTTTCGGAGACAATTTTCAACAATAATAATGGCCCCATCAACTAACAAACCAAAATCTAATGCCCCCAAACTCATCAAGTTTGCACTCACCCTTGTATGCACCATACCTGTTACTGTCATCAACATGGCAAATGGGATCACTAATGCGGTTAAAAATGCAGCCCTGAAATTACCTAGTAGTATAAAGAGTACAACAATAACCAAAATGGCCCCTTCGAGTAGGTTTAGCTGAACCGTTTGTAGGGTTTTATCAACTAATTTGGTTCGGTCATAAACAGCGATTGCGACAATGCCATCTGGTAATGTGGCATTAATTTCTTTAAGTTTTTCACCCACGGCATGCGCTACAGTACGACTATTCTCACCAATAAGCATAAATACCGTACTCATGACCACTTCACGACCATTTTGCGTAGCTGCTCCCGTTCTTAGCCCTTTGCCATTTTCAATATCAGCAATATCTTTAATGTAAAGTGACGAACCATCAACGGACTTAAGTGGAATATTACCAACAGCTTCCATATCAGCGACTTGGCCGGGCAGTCTCAGCAACCATTGCGCACCATTTTGCTCAATAAACCCTGCCCCTTGGTTCTGATTGTTTTGTGCGATTGCATTAACCACATCGGCTTGTGATAGCCCCAAAGCAAGCAGCTTTTCAGGTTTAAAGGCGACTAAAACCTCCCGTTCAAAACCGCCTATAGGGTTCACCTCTACAACACCGGGTACACGCATCAACTGTGGTCTTATTGTCCAGTCATGTACTGTGCGTAAATCTGTTGGTGTGATTGATGTACCATCAGCATGTGTTGCATTAGGCTCAGCATCAACCGTGAACATAAAGATTTCACCAAGACCTGTAGCTATTGGCCCAAGTTGAGGCTCTAAGCCTTGAGGCAACTCAGCTCGTGCAGCGGACAAACGCTCATTGACCAGCTGACGGGCAAAATAGACATCCGTATCATCGCTAAATATTGCTACCACTTGCGATAAACCGTAGCGAGAAACCGAGCGCGTGTAGGTTAAACCCGGTAAACCTGATAACGCAGTTTCTAACGGAAAGGTTACTCTTTGCTCAACTTCCAAAGGTGTAAAACCAGCCGCCTCAGTATTGATCATTACTTGAACATTGGTGATATCAGGCACTGCATCAATCGGTAGTTTGGTAAAGTTCCAAATACCCAGACCTGACACAGCTAGCACCATCACCATCACAAGGAATTTGCGCTTTATCGAAAAGCGTAAAATTGACTCCAACATTGTTACGCTCCTAGTGGTCGTGTGATGCGCCAGACTTTTCGATGTCGGCTTTTAAAATATAGCTATTGTTGGTCACGTATTCTGTCCCCGCTTTTAAGCCACTTAATATTTCAATCCATTCGCCTCCAGCGCGGCCCAACTCAAGCATGCGAACTTCATATTGCTCACCTACTTTGGCGTAAACGACAGTAAAATCTCTAAAGCCTTGCAAACCAACACGTTTAACAGCAAGAGGCACATCAATGGTTGCAACTTCGATGTCGGCTTTAACAAAACTGCCTTCAGAAAAGCTACCACCAGTTACTTCTACCCAAACTAATCGAGCTTGATCATCTCTCACGCTAGGCTCAATAAATGACACCTTACCTTCAAGGCTTTCCTCATGCCCTTCAACGTTTAACGTTACTGGCGTTTCCAATTTCACCTTCGAATAATCCGAAGGATAAACCGCTAATTTGGCAATATGGCGAGTCAAATTGGTAATGGTAAGTAAGGTTCTACCACTGGTTTGCTCACCCGCGTTTGCGAATAACAGGGTAATAACACCGTTAGTGGGCGCTTTAATAACGTAGGGTTTAAGACTTTCATTACTTTCTACTGTGAATAGCGTTTGACCTTTTTTAACGGTTTCACCGTAGCTGACATGCAGCTTGGTGATTTCACCATCAAAACGGGCAGCAATGTTTCGCTTAGCGTCGACAGGTAAACTTAATTTGCCATAAGCGGGTATGGTTTGATGAATGGTCGCAGGGCCTGCAATTTCAGTGTTGATTTCCATTGCATCGGCAACTGCCTGTTCAATCGTGGTGCGACCCTCGAAGTTGTCATATCGCCAATTGTACTTTTTACCCTGATAAGTTGCTTCAATGGCAACAACAAAAGAGTGAGGCTCATAAATCACCATATCACCGCGAAGAAAGTCACCTTGAGCATTAAAGTTAATATCATCAGTACCATTGCCTAGGCGAATTAATTTCACGTTTAAATCGACTTTCTTTGGGTCTATAGGCTGTCCATCATGAGTCGCCCAAACGCGAAACTCTGGCGGTACACCTGTTTCAAAAATGGATAGCTCAATTGCAAAATCACCATCTCGTAACATGCGCCCACGGTGTGGACCTTTCTCTGGTTCAGCTTGCTCAGCCGCAGGTGTTGATGCCGCAATAGCATTAGGTGCGACTACACCTGTTAATGAGATAATAATCGCCAAGCTCAATGACGACAGAATATTTTTATTTTTCATAAGTTTGCTCACGGTTTTACTCGTTATCACTAACGGACACGCCAGTTAGGCGTTGAATTTCAATATGTTGTAAGTGCAAAGATTGATAAGCATCAAGTAACTGATTTTGGGCGCTGAGCAGCTCTCTACGTATATCACTCCACTGGCTGTAGCTAAGCTTACCGATATCAAATGCCTGACCTGCTTCCGTCAATGCGGTTTCTAGTACGGGAATTATTTCTACTTGAATCGTTTCAATGACATGTTGGGAATGTGCCATTTCTTGCAATAGCACATATAGCTGTGCATCAAGTTTCTGCATTAACGCTTGTTGCTTACTTGCCAGCACATCTTGTTTTGCGCGTAAGGCAGCTATTGTTCCTGCATTTCTATTTTCACTTCCCCAAGGAATAGAGACACTAGCTACTAAACCAAAATCATCGGTCGTTTCATATCGTCTTAATCCCGCAGTGAATTGCCACTGAGGTTTTGCTTCAATGCGTGCAAGTTCCATTTGAGACTGAGCGATACGTTGTTCATTAACAAACTGCTGTATTTGCGGGATTTGCTTAAGCTTGGTTAGCTGGCTTTCTACCGATGGAATGTCCAGCTTAAGCATTAAATTTCCCGTTAACTTAAGCTCTGCCTGAGGTTTACCCCATAAGGATGACAGTTGATAATGGCTAGCTTTTAATTCGTGCTCTAAATCTTCAACAGCGAGATTTCTTCGAACAAGCTCAGCTTGAGCCAAGCGCATTTCAACATTAGAACTTTTGCCTGCTTTTACTCTTTTGGCAATGGCGTCAACCACTTCCTGTGCCTGAGAGACCGCTAATTGATTAAGTTTCAAGCGCTCTTGCTTTATCAAGATTTCAACAAACTGCTTAGCAACAATCGCTGATAAATCGAGGGCTTTAATTCTTTGCTCAACTATTACTGAACTTGCTTGGCTTTTTGCCGCATTTATTCTGCCATCAATTTGATCTTGTTGAAGCAGCCAAGAGTAAGTGAGCGTTGATTGCATACTTTTTAATGAACTATGCTCTCCTGTCCCTAACGCATCCTCAATTATTAAACCTATTTGAGGGCGTTCTCCAATGCCAGCTTGCTCGATATTGCCTTGCCACAAGGCTTCTTGAGCTATCAAGGCTTTTAATTCAGGATGACTTTCTAGAGTCATGGTCACAGCCTTGCTAAGATTAATAATCTGATGTGATGACTGTATTTGCTGCTGGGACTGCGAATTAGCCAAAGAGGGAGTTGGCATTGCTAAACCAAGCCCCGTTGTTACAGCTATACCAATAGCCAAAAACCGATAGCCAATCGGTTTTTCCCCGTTGCTTTTATAAGAGTTAAATCTCATTCCATATCCTTAATTAATGGATGAAAAACGTTTCAATAAAGTGATGAAAACTATCGACAGCGGATGCCGCGAGTACTGGCATAGCTGCCAATAACGCTAGAGCAATGATGATAGTGGTAAGTGACGGTTTATTAATTGGATTTAATAACTGCTCAACACGAAGACTGGTGTAATCATGTCCGAAGTAGCTAACAGACGCCTGATCGTAATTCGTAGGAAGTGTTTTTTGAAGTCTAGCGACATCAATCAATGTCTGTGCGACATCTAGGTTGTCATATGCTTTAGTGACTTCATTATCGGCTATCTTCTCTGTCACCAAGACATATTGCTCGATTAAGCTTTGTTTTATACCTGATGTATAGAAGCTGGCAAGTGTTGTGAATAGTACTTTAAATAAGGGATCTCTTGCTGTTACATGGGCAAGCTCATGATTAACGATGATATTAAGTTGTTCATCGCTTACTTGGGCTTGTAGTCCGGTTGATACATAGATCTTGGGGGACATAAAGCCTGAAGTAAAGGCGACGGGTACTTTAACTGGCATCAAGTAATATTGGTTGCCATTAGTCGTCTTAGCATCTTGTGCATCAGTAAAGCTTAGTAAACTCGATAATGCGATGGACTGTTTGGTTCTAGCATAGATAGTCTTAGTTACGCGCCATGCTAAATAGATTGATGCTAAAAGTAATGTTAGCCCGTGCCAACTTGAAAAGCTAAAAATATCGATGTGGTGCCAATGGGCAAAATCTTCGAACCAGCTTGTATTGAAAACTTTATCAAACCCTAACGAGTAAGGCATAAAATAGCCGATACAGGAAAGTGCTATCCACCAAGGCGCACTTACAAGTGACCACAATATAAATTTTTGGCTATTAAAATTAATTTGATTGAGTCTGAACAACTCAAAACGAGATAAGACAGCAACACTTACAATACCGATCACAAATGCAAGTACTGCAACACTGAGCAAGTTCAGTGCGATTGCCATATCCCCAACTAACATAATTAAGAGTGTTCCTTTCTTAACTGGCGCTGTTTTTCGATCATTTTTTCTAATGTATCGAGTTGTTCGTCATTAAGCTGTGCTGAAGCGGAACTAAAAGCGGCTATTAAGCTATTTTCACCGTCTTCCACAAAGTCGCTTGTAATATTTGAAATAAGCTGAGCAATTAAGCCTTCACGATCTACTCTGGCTGAATAACAATACGCATGACCTTGTTTAGTGCGCTTTAATAGTTCTTTTTTAAATAGTCTATCAAGCGTGCTTTGAATGGTATTTAACGAATTACCACGCGCAAGCCCCAGTGCTTTATGTACTTGCTTTGCATCCGCCTCTTTTACATTCCAGAAATGCTGAAGCACTAACTTTTCTAGTTCACCTAACTGCATAACATTTTACTCTATTTAATTCGCTGGCTATATTCCCACAACAAAAACCGATAGGCAATCGGTTTATTGAATTTAAGGCGGAAGTGAGGGGTGGTTAATTAGTAAGACCTTACAAGGTAGCCTACCTTGTAAGATTGGTATCTGCCACCGTCCGCTGATCGCTCTTTGGGGCCAGTCTGTTCTTATCTAAATCGTATTTAAAAAATTGCTGATTAGGCAAGGAATAAATTAAGTTAGTTTATTCGATTCTAGCCCATCTAATTTTTCGCAACATACGTTTTAAGGCCGCACTTTTGAGGGGTTTTGGTAAAAACAAAAGATCGGCTCTTTGCGCATTTTCACGCATGATATCGCTACGATCAGATGAATTAAGGATGCCAGGTACTTCATATTGCAGTTTTTTTCTAAGGTTTTCGGCAATATCTAATCCGGTCAACTGGTGATCTAAATGATAGTCTAAAAGCATTAAATCTATGTGTTCATTTACGTCTACTTTTTCAAGATCACTTAAGTTTTCTACGGTGATCACTTTTGCTTCCCAACTTTCCAATAATTGCACTACCGCTTCACGGGTTTGCGGATCGTTTTCGGCTAATAAAACGGTTCTACCATGCAAAATCTCGGTTTTTGCTAATAAAGCGTCGGCGGTTTTAACGGGATTTTTAAGGCGTTTACCAAGTGGTAATGAAACGGAAAAGTTGCTGCCTTTGCCAAGCTGCGATTGTAATTGGATGGGGTGGTTTAGGAGTGTCGAAACTCGATCCACAATCGTTAAACCTAAGCCCAATCCTTGTTGAATGTTGGTTTTGTCTAACTGTTTAAATTCCTCAAAGATATGGTCTTGGTCTGCCGTTGAAATACCTGGCCCAGTGTCTAGAACACAGACTTTAATATGTTGTTTGTTTCGGCGGCAGCCCATTACTATCTTTCCAGACTGCGTATAACGAATAGCGTTTGATAATAAGTTTTGAATTATGCGTTTTAGTAACTTTTTATCCGAAATTACCACTGCGCTGCTAGGTACGTATATCAAGTTCAATTTTTTGCGCTGGGCGATAAGGTTAAAGTCATTAAATAAAGGCGATAAAACATCATCAATGGGGAACTCTTGAATATGGGATTCAAGTACCCCGGATTCTAGTTTTGTCATGTCTAAAAGCAGTGAAAGTAGTTCTTCAGCGTTATTGATAGAGTCATTTAAAGATTGGCTTAATAGTTTTATTTCCGGTTCGTTTGATTTTTGCTGTATTAGTTCACCAAACAAACTTGCCGCATTGAAAGGTTGCATTAAGTCGTGTCCTGCAGCGGCTAAGAACTTCGTTTTACTCTCATTTGCTCTTTCGGCAAGCAGCTTGGCTTTGGTTAATGCTTGATTGGAATGTTTAAGTTCTTCAGTACGCAGATCCACGCGTTTTTCCAATTGCGATTTGGCTAGTTCTAATTGCTGTTGAATTTCCATATATTCTGTAATATCGCTGTAGGTGGTAACAAATCCACCGCCGGGCAGTGGGCCGCCATTGAGCTCTATTACCTGTCCGTTTGGTTGTTTTCGTACATATTTATAAATACTTCCTTGCTTGATATATTCAATTCGTTTGTCTATTTCCTGTTGAGGGTTCTCGATACTACCAAATAGCCCTCGTTGGGCGTTAAATGCCAGAATTTTTCGCATGGAGATGCCGGCATGAATATATCCCTCAGGATAGTCAAACATTTCAATATAGCGTTGATTCCACGCAATTAATTTTAATTCAGGATCAATTACACTAATGCCTTGTTGGATATGCTCAACACTGGATTGCAATATTTCGTGGTTGAATTGAAAGGTTTGCGCTGCTTCTTCCATCCATTCCACTAACTCGGTAAGTGGGACTTCATCTTTTTCTGCGATGGCTGAGATTAATATTCGTGAACTTGCTCCGCCTATTTTAGCCGCCAACATACCTTCCACAGATTCAACAATACTCATGCTAGCAAAGCTGTTCAAATCGACATTACCAAGTTTGCTTTTTAGGCCTTTAATTTCTTCTTCATTAAGCACATTTTGTGTCAGAGCCAATAATTTTGAGAGCTTAATTGGATGTTTTTGAGGAAGGTTATTTTGGGAATGATTAGCTTGGTTTACAGGTTTAGTGGGAGAGCACCAGGCAATGATGCAAAAACATATTCCATTAGCGAGTAAACTGAATATAAAGCCACGCCCCAACTCTAAATCTGTGGGAGTAGGATCAAAATAGTAGCTTGATGTAATACTGGGCCAAAGCAACCAATAAAACCAACCTGCCGAACCCACGAGTAGACCAATATAGGCGGCCAATTTATTGGATTTCTGCCAATATAGGCTAAGGAGCATCATCGGAAAGGTTTGCGCCAATAAAGCCATGGCAATAATACCACTATTGACCAGTGGCGAGCCTGAGCTAACATCTTTGTGATAAAAATAGGAGACGGCTAATACCGAAGCTATGGTCAAGCGTCGAATAAATAAAATGATGGAAGGACTTAAATTATTCTGGTTTTGGTTAATTAATTTAAATTTGACCCAAACAGGGGTAATCAGGTTATTGGAAATCATTATTCCGACCGCTAGCGTCGCCACCACTACCATGCTAGTTGCAGCGGCTAAGCCACCTACGAAACTGACTAAGGTTGTTAGAGCACTATTTGCATTTAAGGGCAGGGCGAGTGCATAGATGTCTGTGGAAACTTCCTGTTTATCAAACAATATGTGACCAGCAAGGCCGATGGGAAGAACGAACAAACCCATGCCCACCAAGAATAGTGGAAATAGCCACCTAGCCGTATTTAACTCAGTGTTCGATTTGTACTCCACGAAATTCACATGAAATTGCCGTGGTAAACAAAACATTGCACATATTCCTAAAAATACGTGGCTTACATATACCCACATTCCTGAGTTCGTCTGTAAAACCTGCTGTGCTTTGGAGGATAACTGTGCTTTACCCATTAAATCGAATATGCCGTTGAATAATTCATAACAAACGAATATGCCAACAAAACTTAGGGCAATAAGCTTCAACGATGATGCAAACGCAACAGTGAGCATTAATCCGGGCTTTTTATCGGTTAAATCAAAAGAGCGAGCTCCAAGAAATATGGCTAATACAGCAAGTACTACAGCAACATAAAGCCCCATTCTAGTAGAGGACTCATTGGTTAACAGAGTTAAGCTATCTACAACTGAATCCAGTTGCAATGCGACATAAGGCACCACGCCAATAAAACATAACAATGACACTATGGCCGCCAGTAGGTTTGCACTGTTGTATTGCACTCCAATAAAATCGGCAAGCGAACTGATGTTATTTCGTTGACATATCTCCGCCATTTTTTTCATCGCACCAAAGCCTAAAAGCATCACCAAAATAATGCCTAAATATGTAGGTACAAACGCCCAGCCGTATTGGGTAGCTTGGGTTGTGGTGCCGAAGAATGCCCATGACGAACAATGAACGCCCAAAGCTAAACTATAAATGATGGGATGTTGTCGCCCTTGTCGTAAATATTTATCACCTAAATAACCTACTAGGAATAAAGCGATTAAATAAACAAATATGACAGTAGACATGGAAACAAGGGTAAACATGGAGTAATTCTTATCCTTCTGCAGCGGCTATTTGTTGAAATATCGTTATTTTTATTAGCCAAACTCACTATAAAACCCTTTGCTTTTAATTCCAATTGGAAATGTTTTTTCTATTTCATTAAAAAAACTGGGGTCTTTACCCTTGAAGCCGTTTAAACAAACCCCATTAATAACGCAACTCGAAAATAAACCGATTTAAGTTAAGTGAAAAAGGCGATGGAGTAAGGCATGAGCAAAGAGCAACAGCCAACAGATAATAATCAACAGGAACAACCTGAATTCAATCAAGCAGAACAAGCTGAAGTTGAACAAGCGGCTGAAAATGCCGGTGCCGGAGATTCCGAACAAACAATTGCAAAGTTACAAGAAGCGTTAGCAAAAGCTGAAGCAACAGTGAATGAGCAGAGAGATTCGGTTTTGCGTGCCAAAGCTGAAATGGAAAATGCTCGTCGTCGTGCAGAGGCCGAAGTGGAAAAAGCACGTAAGTTTGCTTTAGAACGTTTCGCAGGAGAGCTTTTGCCAGTGGCAGATAATCTGGAAAGAGCTATTCAATTAGCCGATCCTGATAATGAGTCTCTCAAACCTATGATAGAAGGTGTAGATATTACCCTTAAGTCATTTGTAAGCACAGTAGAAAAATTCGGATTGAAAGTGATTGACCCACAAGGTGAACCCTTCAACCCAGAGTTGCATCAGGCAATGTCGATGCAAGAAAATGCAGAGTTATCGCCCAATACGGTGATGGCTGTAATGCAAAAAGGCTATGAAATTAATGGCAGGTTGTTACGTCCTGCAATGGTAATGGTTTCTAGAGCCCCTGAAGGTGGCGTAGACATCGAAGCATAAGGGTTTTTGTGGAGATTTTTTTACATTTAATGTTGAAAAAAATCAAAATAACCCCACAAATACTAAGACTTAGTTTTAATAATTTTTTATGGAGACACGCTAATGGGTAAGATCATTGGTATCGACTTAGGTACAACAAATTCATGTGTCGCAGTTTTAGAAGGCGACAAAGTTAAAATTTTAGAAAATGCAGAAGGTGATCGTACAACGCCATCTATTATTGCATACAGTAACGACGGTGAAACTTTGGTAGGTGCTCCTGCTAAACGCCAAGCTGTTACTAATCCACAAAACACTTTATATGCTATCAAGCGTCTTATCGGTCGTCGTTGGGAAGATAAAGAAGTTCAACGTGATATCGACATTATGCCATTCTCTATCAGCAAAGCTGATAATGGTGATGCATGGGTAGAAGTGAAGGGTGAGAAATTGGCTCCGCCACAAATCTCAGCTGAAGTACTGAAAAAAATGAAAAAAACAGCTGAAGACTACTTGGGTGAAAAAGTCACTGAAGCCGTTATCACTGTTCCTGCTTACTTTAATGACTCTCAACGTCAAGCGACTAAAGATGCCGGTAAAATTGCTGGTCTAGAAGTTAAACGTATCATCAATGAGCCAACTGCTGCTGCACTTGCATACGGTATGGATAAGAAAAAAGGTGATAATGTTGTTGCCGTTTATGACCTTGGTGGTGGTACTTTCGATATTTCAATCATTGAAATTGATGAAGTTGAAGGCGAGCACACGTTTGAAGTACTTGCGACTAATGGTGATACTCACCTAGGTGGTGAAGATTTTGATAACCGCGTAATCAATTACTTGGTTGACGAATTTAAGAAAGATCAAGGCGTAGACTTGCGTAAAGATCCTCTAGCAATGCAGCGCCTTAAAGAAGCTGGTGAGAAAGCGAAAATTGAATTGTCTTCTGCACAACAAACTGAAGTCAATCTACCTTATATTACTGCTGATGCTTCTGGTCCTAAGCACCTTACAATCAAAGTAACTCGTGCTAAGTTAGAATCACTTGTTGAAGATATGGTTAAAGAAACTCTTGAGCCAGTGAAAAAAGCGCTAGCAGATGCAGACTTATCAGTAAGTGATGTTAACGACATTATCTTGGTTGGTGGTCAGACACGTATGCCATTGGTTCAAAAGTATGTAACTGAATTCTTCGGTCAAGAACCTCGTAAAGATGTTAACCCTGATGAAGCTGTTGCTGCAGGTGCAGCGATTCAAGGTGGTGTTTTAGCCGGTGACGTTACAGACGTATTGTTACTTGATGTAACACCTCTATCTCTTGGTATTGAAACCATGGGCGGAGTGATGACTGCGCTGATTGAGAAAAACTCTACGATTCCTACTAAGAAATCTCAGACGTTCTCAACTGCTGAAGACAATCAGTCTGCGGTAACCGTACACGTATTACAAGGTGAGCGTAAGCAAGCTGCTGGTAACAAATCTCTAGGTCAATTTAATCTAGAAGGTATTCGTCCAGCGCAACGTGGCGCACCTCAAATTGAAGTTACTTTCGATATTGATGCTGACGGTATTTTACATGTATCTGCTAAAGATAAAGATACAGGTAAAGAGCAGAAAATCACCATCCAAGCTTCTTCTGGTTTAAGTGAGTCTGAAGTTGAGCAAATGGTAGCTGATGCAGAAGCGAATAAAGATGCGGATGCGAAATTTGAAGAAATGGTACAAACACGTAATCAGGCTGATGCCATGATCCACGGTACCAAAAAACAAATTGAAGAAGCCGGTGATGACTTGCCAGCTGAAGATAAAGCTACTATCGAAGCGGCAATTGAAGCACTTGAAACAGCTGTGAAGAGCGAAGATAAAGCTGAAATTGAAGCTAAAACTCAAGAGTTGATTCAAGCTTCTGCTAAGTTGATGGAAATTGCTCAAGCTAAAGCTGCTGCTGATGGTGCTGCTGCGGGTGCAGAACAACCTCAAGCAGAAACAGCTGAAGGCGAAGACGATGTTGTTGACGCTGAGTTTGAAGAAGTTAAAGACGACAAAAAATAAGCGTCTTAACCTGTCAATTGATAGGTGAAATATAAAAGCAGGCGCAGAAATAACCTTTCTGCGCCTTTTAAGTGTTATCCCCTTGTTACTTAATTTCGCGTTTAGGTGGCAAGGGGATAAGCCCGAATAATAAGGGCATCTAACGTTGCTCAAGTTCAAACACAGTAAGTTGTGTTTGTCATCAAAAAGGATAAACAAGCGATATGTCGAAGCGAGACTATTATGAAGTGCTTGGAGTTAGCAAAAGTGCTGACGAGCGCGAAATTAAAAAGGCATACAAACGCCTCGCCATGAAATATCACCCTGACAGAACTAAGGGTGATAAAGCCATGGAAGAAAAATTTAAAGAGGTGCAAGAAGCTCACGAAATCCTAACCGATTCGCAAAAGCGTGCGGCGTATGACCAATATGGTCACGCAGGCGTTGATCCTAACCGAGGCGGCGCTGGCTTTGGTGGTGGGGCTGATTTTGGCGATATTTTTGGCGATGTGTTCGGCGATATATTTGGCGGTGGCGGCGGTGGTCGTGGCGGACGTCAGTCACGTGCTCGTCAGGGCTCCGACTTACGTTATAATTTAGAACTAAGCCTAGAAGAAGCTGTGCGCGGTAAAAGTGTTGAGATAAAAGTTCCGACACTTGTCGCTTGTGAAGTCTGTGATGGTTCTGGTGCCAAAAAAGGCACTAAACCTACTACTTGCCCAACTTGTCATGGTAATGGCCAAGTTCAAATGCGTCAGGGCTTTTTTGCCGTACAGCAAACCTGTCCTACATGTAACGGTCGTGGTCAAATTATTGCTGATCCTTGTCGTGCTTGTCATGGCCATGGTCGAACAGAAAAAACAAAAACCTTATCAGTCAAAGTTCCTGCTGGTGTAGATACCGGTGATCGTATTCGTTTAACCGGTGAAGGTGAAGCGGGTGAAAGCGGGGCACCTCCAGGTGATTTGTATGTTCAAGTGCATGTACGTGAACATAATATCTTTACCAGAGATAGCAATAATTTATATTGTGAAGTGCCATTAAGCTTTACGGTAGCGGCCCTAGGTGGCGATATTGAAGTGCCTACACTCGATGGCAAAGTTAAGCTGAAAATCACGCCAGAAACGCAAACTGGTAAGCTTTTCCGTTTACGCGGTAAAGGGGTTAAATCTGTACGAAGTGGCAGTGTCGGCGATTTAATGTGCCGAGTTGTGGTTGAAACGCCGGTTAACCTTAATAGCAAACAAAAAGAGTTATTGCAGGAATTGAACAACTCCATGGGTAAAGGTGACGAAGCTGCTAAGTACCGTCCAAAAGAGAAAGGCTTTTTCGATGGTGTGAAGAAATTCTTCGATGACTTAACCAGTTAAATAGAAAATTAGTGGTATGATAAAGACGCCATCTTTATGGCGTCTTTTTTTACACCTAAGATTTATGCTTTAATTTATGTAGTGGCTACTTACAGTAAATAACTTTGTTTAAGCATTCAGACTTAAACAAATGTTTCACTAATTTATTGTTGATTTATAACGATATAACAATGTAAATTGCTTTTGTAAGTCGAATCTAAGTCTATGAATCCAATAAACTATCCATTTAATCGAGGTCAATATGAAAAACATTATCGCCCCTGCGATGTTAGGTATTACATTGTTAACTGCAAGCTTTGCTTCAGTAGCAGTTACAGCTGCTAAGTCTGAAAAACATGCAGGTGACGCAGTTGAGTACCGCCAAGCTATATTGCAATTAGTGAAAAGTAACGTTGGGATTATGGGCGCTATGGCAAAAGGTCAAGTCCCGTTAAGTGCCGAAACTTTAGAAAAAAATGCAACGCGTATAGAACAGTTATCTTTGATGATGGACGATTATTTTTCCGTTGATACAAGTAAGTTCAGTGTTGATACCGAAGCATTACCAGCGATCTGGAAAGATTACCCTGACTTCCAAACAAAAATTACCGCATTAACTGAAGCTGCAGCTAACCTAAAAATGGCGGCTGCAAGTGGAGATGAAGGTCAGTTAAAAGCTAACATTGGCGCAGTGTTCAAATCTTGTAAAGGTTGCCATGATTCTTACAAGGCCGAATAGCACCTTGTAAGAACCCATTTTTAATTAGAAATAGTAGTCCATTTCGGGTACAGGTGCTGCAACAGCAATTAACCAGTACAGAAAGGCTGCAATTATAATTGCAATAATCAGCGCTAATAATAATCTTGATGAACCGATACTGCTTTGCGCAGCATCGGTTTTTTTACCTGTAATCATCGCTCCAACTAAGGGGATTTTCCGACCGAATTGATACCAAGCAATGGCGACTATGTGTATGCCAGCAATGGCCAATATAACGTTGAAAATTTTATGGTGTAAACCATCCAGCCACCCTTGAGTTTCACTGCTTACCGCAGACATATAAGGTCCTGATGCAAGCACATCGTCACTGGCAAATAACCCAGTAACAGCTTGAGCACCAACTATTAAGATAACCGCCGGGACTATAAGGCCTCCCAAAGGATTGTGACCTGTGAAGTGCGGGTTTTGGGCTTGCAAAAAAGATCTTAAATATTGCCAGATAGCTTTGGGAGGATATAAAAAGTTACTGAATCTGGCATATTTGGGACCAACTAGTCCCCAAATCAATCTGAAGATTATTAAACCTAAGATGAAGTAACCAATATAAAAGTGATAATCCATATATTCACTACCTAATTCGGCTGTTATCCATTGGGATACTAACGCCAGCACCAATAGCCAGTGAAAAAGCCTAAGGGGTAAATCCCAGATTAATTTCTTCTGCATTTTGATTTTTCTCCAAAGAGGTCAGAATATAGTCAAGTTAATTAAGATCGTTCAATACTTATTATTACGCCTTACTGTTTACATCCAAGAACGATTTAGTTCGGAGACGGTAAACAAAGAGCTACTTAAAAGTCTTTTGCCATCAAGCTGATTTATAAAAGGAATAGTTAAGGCACCTGAGGCCATAACGATGCTTATGGTAGCTAAATTGCGCTTTCTCATCATACGACTTTGAATGAATTGAGTTTGTTGTACTTTATATTTTGGAAAGCTGTAAAAATCCACGCCGAATAATCCTTTTCTAATATAAATATACTCTTCATCATCGGCATAACCCCAACGTTTCCATCGACAATATATCAAAAATACTATCAATCCACTTGCAAGCTGTGTGAGTAAAATACCGAAAATGCCTGAATTTGAAAAAGTGATTGCGCTTATAAGCAGATTAAAAGGGATTAACCACAAAACTTGACGCAAAATAAACCTTTTACTGATGCTGTGGAAGCCAGTTTCATAGAGTTTATTATTCGGTAAGGCATCTTTGACTATGCTTTCTGCTTCTTGTTGAGTAACAGAGGGAACTAATATTTTATTTGTGTCTGCTTGTAAATCGTTACTATTTTGGCCTCCACTGCTATTTTGTTTTAGTTCTAAATTGATTCTGCCAAGCAGTACATCCAACCAATCTTGCTTTAGGGCAATTACTTGTAGGCGCGAACGTTTCATACTGACTTCTTGCTTGGTTAGTAGACCACTGCGCCGAATATATCGGTCTGTGGTTTTCGCCAATTTATAGTCGTAAAACAGAACGATAGAGCCCAGCACGGATAACAAGGTAACAGACAATGTAGCCAGTAGTATTAACGATAAAAAAGCTAATCCCAGTTGCCAGGCTGCCTGTGACTGTGTGTCAAAAAAGTGTTGATAATCAAAGCCTAACTGCTGTGCTATAGATGCTAAATAACGGGCAACATCATCATAAAAAGGCGCTAGAGCACCAATAATAATCCATACTCTATTGTTGGTTATACCGTGCAAGATTAGATCTTTGAGAGAACGTTGATTAAGTAATTCCTCATTCTCATTATTTAGTGGCGATTGCTCGTGGGTAGCTTGTTGGTTTGCTATTTTCCCTTGTGAACTATCATTTTCAGTTTGAACTTTGTTTAGAATGGATTTTTTTAATGTTTCGGCAAAATCTACAGGTAAAGCGACGATTTTAGCTTCTTGTTTTGTCGAACCTGCAGTATCGAGTTGCAAACAACAGGTATCAGTAAGTCGATAATACAGCGGAATTTCGATAGTCACGTTTTGAATTCGAGCAAAAGGTAAATCAACATGTGTTTTGGAAAAAACACCAGATCGAATTTCTACAGTCTCATTAATCAGTCGGAATGAATAAAAAGCATATTGAAGCCATGAGGAAATACCAATTAAACATAAAACACCCACTACGATAGGGAGCCAAATTTGTGGATTCTCTTGTACAGTGGAATAGCTTATTGCAACAGCTGGGAGTAAATAAATAGCATTATTGGCGGCTACTTTAATCCCACTTGCAATAAAATATAGCACCGCAATGGGCGATAGTTTCTGCCATTTTTCCGGATTAGATGCAGCCTTAATCTGGTCGTTATCCATTAGTGCGAACACCTTTATGGTCTAAGATAAACTGCCTGATTTTCTGTGCATCATGCAAACTCAGGCCTGGAATTTCAAAGGTATGAATAGAGCCGCCAGCACTAAAAACCTGTAATGATGCTAACTTGAAAGCACGCTCAATGGGCCCTCGTTTTAATTCAACGTGTTGTATTCGTAATATTGGCTGGCTATAAATTCTGCGGAATATTACACCGCAAGCAAAATGCAAATTGGTTTCTGTTAAACAATATTGTTTACATGGAATCGCAATATATAAATAGAGGCTAATTAGTATCGAAATGAAAAGTACTACGCCAACAGCTAGCGGGTAGGCTGCTAAGAGATCTGTTGGGAGTGCAATAAATGGCTGCCATCGCGTTAAAGTCATAATGAGCATAAAGACTATTGAAAACATCCAAATAGTGGAAATGGCCATAGGACGATAGCGAATATTTAGAGGTTCAAAATCAATTTCTAATGGATCAGGTAGGGCAGATGTTTCTAATACTTGATAAGTCACAATAGTTGGGCAACATTAATTTAGTTTACCTTAATGTAGCGGAATCAAATTTTGAATCAATATATATAAGGTTACAAAATCATAATGGCTTAAAAATTACCCATCAAATGATTCAATCAAATATAACTTATCGCGTTTTTACTGCTGCAAATTAGTGGTTTATATTGCACAATAATCGAAAATATTGATTAAGTGAGATGAGTAGAAAATGACAGGAATTGGTATTTTAGGCGCCAATGGCCGAATGGGACGAGTATTAATAGATGCAGCCCATTTAGACGCTAACATAACGTTGGCTGCAGCTTCAGTGCGAGAAGGCTCTAACTGGATAGGAATGGACGCTGGAGAATTAGCGGGTATTGGTAAACAAAATGTGGAAATTACTTCTAGCTTAGAGCATAACGCTGCTGAAATAGATGCCGTTATTGATTTTACGCTGCCTGATGTACTTGAACAAAACTTAGATTGGTGCGTAAAAAATAATAAGGCAATCGTTATTGGTACCACTGGGCTTAACGATAAACAAAAAGAAATGTTAACGCTTGCTTCAACTAAAATTCCGATTGTTTTTGCTGCGAACTACAGTGTTGGGGTTAACCTTATGCTGAATTTGGTTCGTCAAGCAGCCAAAACAATGGGGGATTCAGCAGATATTGAAATTCTTGAAGCCCATCACCGCTTTAAGAAGGACGCTCCATCAGGCACCGCTATGGCCATAGGGGAAGCTATCGCCGATGAAATTGGCCGTGATTTAAATCAATGTGCCGTGTACGGCAGAGAGGGCGATACTGGGGAGCGTAAGCATGAAACTATTGGCTTTGCTACAGTAAGAGCCGGCGATGTGGTGGGTGAACACACTGCATTATTTGCCGATATAGGTGAGCGTTTAGAGATTACTCATAAGGCATCGAGCAGGTTAACGTTTGCTAAAGGAGCGATAACCGCTGCTAAGTGGCTAATAGGCAAACCTAATGGTTTGTATTCAATGCAGGATGTGTTGGGATTTAATTAATCTATGCTCAATTTAGGGAAAAGGATAGATAAAAAACTATTACTTCTGCCTCTCTCCTAATTGAACGTTTTAATGATTAACCACTGAATTTTGAGTCAAATGCTCATTTTAGTAATTTTTCTACATTCTAATGGATCAAATAAAACCATTAGTGTATGATCTCGGGAATTTGCCAAATTTTCGGATTCGAGATGCTAAATCTCCCGAAAATACTAGCGGCGATGAAGTAAACGGGATGTAAATTAATAATTTCAACTCGTTTTTTATAGGGTTTTGATGCTTAGCTTGCAAAAAAACCTTGGGTTGTCCTTAATTAGGAGGTTGACTTGGCTATTTCTGCCCTTTTGGTGTTAGAAGACGGTTCTGTTTTCAAAGGCACATCTATTGGAGCTTCTGGTGTTTCTGTCGGTGAAGTGGTATTTAATACATCGATGACAGGTTATCAGGAGATTTTAACTGACCCTTCATATGCTGAACAAATTATTACCTTAACATATCCCCATATAGGTAATACTGGTACTAATGAAGAAGATGTTGAATCCACAAAAATTTGGGCTAAAGGCCTAATTATTCGAGACCTTCCTTTATTAGCTAGTAACTTCCGTAATCAATCTTCTCTTTCTGACTATTTGAAACATAACAATATTCTAGGTATTGCTGATATTGATACCCGCAGATTGACACGAATTCTACGCGATAAAGGTGCGTTAAAAGGATGCATTGTTACTGTTGATGAATTTAATCAGGATGATGTTTCCGAAGCCTTAACCGCGGCTAAAGCATTTCCCGGCTTGAAAGGCATGGATCTGGCTAAAGTTGTCACCACTGACAAAGCGTATCCTTGGCAAGACGGAGTGTGGTCGTTAGAAACTGGTTATGCTAAGAATGTAGAAGATTGTAAGTTTCACGTAGTTGCTTATGATTTTGGTGCCAAACATAATATTTTACGTATGTTAGTCGACAGAAGTTGCCGATTAACGGTTGTTCCTGCTACTACTCCTGCTGAAGAAGTGCTAGCCATGGAGCCTGATGGAATATTTTTATCTAATGGACCTGGTGATCCTGAACCTTGCGATTACGCAATTGCGGCCATTAAAAGTTTCTTAGAAACTGAAATTCCAATTTTTGGTATTTGCTTAGGCCATCAATTGTTAGCCTTAGCTAGCGGTGCGAAAACACAAAAAATGAAGTTTGGACATCACGGTGCTAATCACCCTGTAAAAGATTTAGAAGGTGATGTAGTGATGATAACCAGCCAAAACCATGGTTTTGCTGTGGATGAGTCATCTTTGCCTGATAATTTAGAGGTAACACACGTATCTTTGTTTGATAAGTCGTTACAGGGCATACGCAGAAATGATAAACCGGCATTTAGTTTTCAAGGTCACCCTGAAGCAAGCCCTGGTCCTCATGATGCAGCTCCTTTGTTTGACCATTTTATTGAGCTGATAGAAAAATCAAAATCAGCAACTACTTCAACTTCAGCTTGATACTTAGAGAAAGAATACTATGCCAAAACGTACTGATTTAAAAAGCATTCTGATTCTGGGCGCAGGTCCAATCGTGATCGGACAAGCTTGCGAATTTGATTATTCAGGAGCTCAAGCCTGTAAAGCTCTGCGTGAAGAGGGCTATCGGGTTATTTTGGTTAATTCCAACCCGGCCACTATCATGACCGATCCGGAAATGGCTGATGCCACCTACATAGAGCCAATCCACTGGGAAGTGGTAAAACGCATCATTGAAAAAGAACGTCCTGACGCAATTCTGCCCACCATGGGTGGTCAAACCGCATTGAATTGTGCCCTTGATCTAAACAAACATGGCGTTTTAGACGAGTTTTCAGTAGAAATGATTGGTGCAACTGCCGATGCTATCGATAAAGCAGAAGATCGTGAGCGTTTCGACAAGGCAATGAAATCTATTGGTTTGGCATGCCCGAGAGCTGAAATCGCGCATACTATCGAACAAGCACATGACGTACTAAGCCGTATTGGCTTTCCTTGCATCATAAGACCTTCTTTTACCATGGGCGGTTCCGGTGGTGGTATTGCGTATAACGTTGATGAATTTGATGAAATTTGTCGTCGCGGATTAGACCTCTCACCAACCAGTGAATTATTGATTGATGAATCGTTAATTGGTTGGAAAGAGTATGAAATGGAAGTGGTACGAGACAAGAGCGATAATTGTATTATTGTTTGTACCATTGAAAACTTCGACCCTATGGGCGTGCACACCGGCGACTCTATTACGGTTGCGCCAGCGCAAACCCTTACGGATAAAGAGTTTCAAATCATGCGTAATGCAGCAATGGCAGTATTACGTGAGATTGGTGTTGAAACCGGCGGTTCGAATGTACAGTTTGGTGTAGACCCGAAAACTGGTCGTATGGTCATTATTGAAATGAACCCTAGGGTGTCTCGTTCTTCCGCTCTGGCTTCAAAAGCGACAGGTTTCCCGATTGCTAAAGTCGCGGCTAAATTGGCGGTTGGTTACACCTTGGATGAACTTGCCAATGACATTACCGGTGGATTAACTCCAGCATCTTTTGAGCCAGCTATAGATTACGTTGTTACCAAAATACCTCGTTTTAATTTCGAAAAATTCGCGGGTGCTAATGACCGTCTAACCACACAGATGAAGTCTGTGGGTGAAGTTATGGCTATCGGCCGTAATCTGCAAGAGTCTTTGCAAAAAGCACTACGTGGCTTAGAAGTTGGTGTTAACGGCCTAAACCCAATTATCGATATTGACGATCCTGAAAGCGAAGACACTATAATTCGTGAACTCAGAGAACCTGGCGCAGAACGTATTTGGTATATTGCTGATGCTATGCGAATGGGGATGTCAGTAGAGCAAGTATTCGCGTTGACCAACATTGATCGTTGGTACTTGGTACAGATTGAGGACCTTATTAACCTCGAAAAACAAGTAGCAGAGATTGGTTTAACGGGTATCGATCTAGATATGATGCGTATCCTTAAACGTAAAGGTTTTGCAGATTCTCGTTTAGCAGAATTAACTAATGTTGCTGAAAGTGACGTGCGTGAAGTCAGACACTCCATGGAAATCATGCCTGTCTATAAACGTGTTGATACCTGTGCTGCAGAGTTTTCAACTAGCACTGCGTATATGTATTCCACCTATGACGAAGAGTGCGAAGCAAATCCATCTGATAAAGATAAGATTATGGTTATAGGTGGCGGGCCTAACCGCATTGGTCAAGGTATAGAATTTGACTACTGTTGTGTTCATGCCGCTTTAGCGATGCGTGAAGATGGTTATGAAACTATCATGGTTAACTGTAACCCTGAAACTGTTTCAACGGATTACGATACCTCTGATAGACTATATTTCGAGTCCGTTACACTAGAAGATGTGCTTGAAATTGTACGTATCGAAAAGCCGAAGGGCGTAATAGTGCAGTATGGTGGACAAACTCCACTGAAACTCGCTCGTGACTTAGAAGCTGCTGGTGTGCCAATAATTGGTACTTCGCCTGATGCTATCGATAGAGCCGAAGATCGTGAACGTTTCCAGCATATGGTGAATAAATTAAACCTAAAACAACCTGCCAATTGCACTGTTAGCAATATGGAGCAAGCGTTGGCCGAAGCTGAAAAAATTGGGTTTCCATTAGTTGTGCGTCCATCCTACGTATTAGGTGGCCGAGCAATGGAAATTGTTTACGATTTAAAAGATCTAAAACGTTATTTGAATGAAGCTGTAAAGGTTTCCAATGACTCTCCTGTTTTACTTGACCGATTCCTTGATGATGCCATTGAAGTTGACATTGACGCCATGTGTGATGGCGAAAACGTGGTTATCGGTGGCATTATGGAGCATATTGAACAAGCCGGTGTTCACTCAGGTGATTCAGCCTGTTCTTTACCTCCGTACTCATTGAGTCAAGAAATTCAAGACGTTATGCGCAAGCAAGTTAAAGACATGGCACTAGAGCTAGGTGTTGTGGGTTTGATGAATACTCAGTTTGCTGTGAAAAATGGCGAAGTGTACTTAATTGAAGTGAACCCTAGAGCGGCTCGTACTGTTCCATTTGTATCTAAAGCAACGGGAATGGCGTTAGCAAAAATTGGTGCAAGAGCCATGGTGGGTCAATCACTTCCTTCACAGGGTGTGAATGAGGAAATTATTCCGCCGTTCTACTCAGTGAAAGAAGTAGTACTGCCATTTGCCAAGTTCCAGGGTGTTGATCCTTTATTAGGTCCTGAGATGCGCTCAACTGGTGAAGTTATGGGCGTTGGCGATACCTTTGAAGAAGCTTATGCTAAAGCGAACCTAGGTGCTGGTGCGCCTATCCCGCAAAAAGGCAAGGCGCTTATTTCAGTACGTCATAATGACAAAAACCGTGTTGTTGAACTTGCGCGCAAGATGATTGAGAAAGGTTTTAGCTTAGAAGCAACCTCAGGTACGGCAAAACAATTGAATGATGTTGGCATCGCCTGTAGTGTAGTTAACAAACTCACAGAAGGTCGACCAAACATCGTTGATGCCATTAAAAACCGTGAGTATTGTTATATTGTTAACACTACCGAGGGGCGCAAAGCGATCAATGATTCCGTGTATATTCGTCGCGAAGCTTTGCTTAATAAAATCACTTATACCACAACGTTAAATGCCGCATTT
This sequence comes from Aliiglaciecola sp., assembly GCF_039982535.1. Taxonomy (NCBI): domain Bacteria; kingdom Pseudomonadati; phylum Pseudomonadota; class Gammaproteobacteria; order Alteromonadales; family Alteromonadaceae; genus Aliiglaciecola; species Aliiglaciecola sp. The sequence continues at coordinate 14,533 of NZ_JBDWYG010000071.1, read as the reverse complement.
GCCACTGTGAACTCACAAGCTGCAGATGATCGTGCAAAAGTTAACTCGGTGCAATCTTTACACCAGAGAGTTAACGAACGCTAAACTTGTGGTAAACTAAGTTTACTTTCTAGTTATAAAAGTGCGCATTCACTGCGCACTTTTTAATTAACCTCAATATAAACAAAAGCACAAATAAGTGAGCGTTGATCAATGAATCAATATCCAATGACAGCAAAAGGCGCAGAAATGTTGCGCGAAGAGCTTAATGAACTTAAATCTGTTAAGCGTCCTCAAATCATTCAATCCATAGCAGAGGCTAGGGAACATGGTGATTTAAAAGAAAATGCCGAATATCACGCGGCTCGTGAACAGCAAAGTTTTTGTGAAGGCCGTATTCAGGATATCGAAGGCAAATTATCTAATGCGCAGATTATTGATGTAACTAAGATAACCAATAACGGAAAAGTTATTTTTGGTGCCACAGTAACCATTATCAATGTTGAATCAGATGAAGAAACAACTTACAAAATTGTAGGTGATGATGAGTCAGACATTAAAAATAACCTAATTTCGGTGAATTCACCTATTGCTCGTGGATTAATTGGTAAAGAAGAAGATGACATTGTGACCATTCAGACACCCGCTGGCACGGTGGAATATGAAGTGTCTCAAGTGGAATATATTTAACGTCAAAATTAACTAAAGTTACGCTAACTGAGGTGTAACTTAGATTGAATAAAAGGTGTTTTGGCTGGGCGTTGGTCTAGCCAAAATCCTTAAATCTGTGATTAGCAATCCATTTTAATTACACTACTTTGTGCTTTTAATCTTTTCTCGCCACAACCATCCCAAAACAATTAAACTCAAAATCCATAATGGTAGGTCGCCCCATTTGCGATAAGGCGTGTAGCCAGAAGTACTGGCTAAATCAGCGTATAAAACGCCTGCCTGAAATTGCGGTAATTGATTGATAATTTTGCCATCATAACCGATGAAGGCTGTAATCCCATTGTTGGTAGCCCGAAGAACTGGAAGGCCAAATTCTTTGGCTCGCACTTGAGCTATTTCTAAATGTTGATCAGGGCCATGGGAGTGGCCAAACCAAGCATCATTACTAACCGTTATAATAAAGTCGGTTTCTGGGGTTAGATTTGCTGAGATTTGTCTGGGGAATGCTATTTCAAAACAAATTGCGGGCGCTAAATGTATACCATTTGAAACCAGATTAGCTTGTAAGTAGTCGCCTCTGGTAAAGGATGACATGGGCAAATCAAAAATTGGGGCTAACTTTCTAAGCCAACTTTCAAATGGAATGAATTCTCCAAATGGCAGTAAGTGATGTTTGTCATAGCGGTTTGAGTGCAAATAATGATATTGCCCTTCAGTATCGGCAGAATCTTTCTTGCCTAACGCAATTAGATTATTAAAGGCTTGTCTAGAATCATAATCATAATTGACAATACCGGTTATTAAACCTGAGTCATTGCTGGCAGCTTGGATATCTAAGTCATATAAAAATGATTCAGCTGTTGATTCCAATCGCGGGACGGCTGCCTCAGGCCATATAATAAGCTGATTTTGCCAATGACTTTCTGTCAGTTTACGGTATTTTTCCATGGTGGGAGCCTCTTCTTCTGGCGCCCAACGCATTTCTTGTTTAATGTTGCCTTGTACCATAGCAATGGAGACCGTGTTTGGTTTTGGGCTAACCCAATTAACTGAATTAAGTGCCCAGCCTCCGATTATTAAGATACTCACCAAAGCTACTGAAGGTAGATAAACTTTTTGTTTAATACTAAGAGCGATAGAGGCGCATAACGCGACTACTAAAACACTCACTCCAGTTTCACCGATAACCGGCATCCAGCCTGAAAGGGGACCAGAAAGTTGACTATAACCAATAGATAACCATGGAAACCCAGTAAATAACCAACTTCGAATGAACTCGATTAAAAACCAAATGAAAGGGGCGGCTAACGGCCAGTAGCGAGGTTGACAATATTTTTTGAGAATAAAAGCAAACAAAGCAGGGTATAAGGCCAAAAAACTGCAAAGCAAAATCATTAGCCCTAAGGAGCCTACTAAGGGAAGGCCACCAAAGTCTGCAATACTAACATGAACCCAGGAAATTCCTGCACCAAACCAACCTAAACCAAATGCAAAGCCGGTTTTAAACCCTGATTTAGTTAGTAGTAACCGATAAAAGAATCCTGCCAATAAAACCGGAGTTAAAAACCAAAGTGAAAAAGGTGCATAAGCAAATGTGAGTAAAGCACCTAATAAAATAACACCGATATAATGCAGCATGGTTTTCGTAAACTTAGTCTTCTTTGTTTGGCAAGGTCACTTTTAGTTGTAACAAGCGGCGTTTATCGGAGTTAGTAATTTTAAATATAAGACCATCAATTTCTATCTCGTCTTCGGTCATCGGCATATGGCCAAAGGCTTTCAAAACGATTCCACCAATAGTATCTGCTTGCTCTACATCATAGTGAGTTTCAAAAAATTGATTGAAATCTTCAATGGGTGTAAGGGCTTTAACCGAGTAGGTGTAAGTATTTAAGGGGCGAATATCATCAGAATCATTTTCTTCGATATCATGTTCGTCTTCTATTTCACCAACAATCAATTCGAGTATATCTTCAATGGTAACTAAACCAGAAACTCCGCCGTATTCATCTACCACAATTGCCATGTGATAGCGTTCTTGACGGAATTCTTTGAGCAAGACATCAACCCGCTTACTTTCTGGCACAATGACCGCAGGTCTTAATACGTCTTTTAAATGGAATTCTTTTCCGGGAATGAATGCATAGGCTAGTAAATCTTTGGCTAATAAAATGCCTTCAATATGATCTTTGTCTTCGTTTATGACTGGAAACCGCGAGTGGGCAGATTCAAGCATGACGGGAAGAAACTCTTCCACTGATTCGTCAACGTTGATAGTCATCATCTGCGCCCGAGGGATCATAATATCTCTAACGCGCATCTCGTTGACACCCATCACACCTTCAATCATCTCTCTGGTTTGAGGGTCAATCACTTCTCGTTGTTCAGCATCGGAAATAATATCTACCAATGCTTCTTTACTTTTCGGTTCTGCGTTAAAAGTTTGTACTATTTTATCTAGCCAGCTTTTATTCGTAGAACCGCTAGTAGAGTGGGGGTTGTCTTCGCTCATAATATCTTTTTTAGGTTCCTTGGATCACTATATTTAATGATCTTGATAGGGGTCGTCAATGCCTAATTTTGCTAAAATTTGCACTTCTAGACCTTCCATTATTTGTGCATCATTTTCATTTTCATGGTCAAACCCAAGTAAATGGAGGCTTCCATGGACAATCATATGTGCCCAATGATCAAATAATTGTTTATTTTGTTGCTTAGCTTCTTTTTCGACAATGTCTGCACAAACCACTAAATCTCCCAATAAACTAAGTTCTATTTCAGCAGGGGCCTCAAACGGAAAGGATAAAATATTAGTAGGTTTATCTTTTTCTCGATAGGTTGCATTCAAGTTTTGGCTTTCTTCAGGAGAAACAACTCTAATGGTTAACTCTGTATCTTCAGTTTGTTGATCAGCTAGGGCGCTTTGTAGCCAAAGTTCAAACTGTTCCTTAGATGGTAGGTTGTTATTTTCACAAGCAATTTGGATATCTAAGTCAATATTCACTTGATAGATTTCTCATTGTCGCCTTTTGCGCTTTGTTCTGCTTGTTTTTGTAACTTAGCTTTCTCTTGTGCAGACTCGAACTCTTCATAGGCCCGAACAATGCGAGCTACTACAGGGTGTCGCACTACATCATTAGCCGTAAAGAAGTTGAAAGAAATATCTTGGACATCTTTCAATACGTCTATGGTATGACGCAATCCAGAACGAACCCCTCTGGGTAAGTCTATTTGAGTAATATCGCCAGTAATCACCGCACGTGAATTGAAACCAATCCGGGTTAAAAACATTTTCATTTGTTCGACAGTGGTATTTTGACTTTCATCTAAGATGATAAAAGCATCATTCAATGTACGTCCACGCATATAAGCTAGTGGCGCTACTTCGATGACGTTACGTTCGATTAGTTTTTCAACTTTTTCAAAACCCAGCATTTCAAAAAGGGCGTCGTACAGGGGACGCAGGTAAGGGTCTACTTTCTGCGATAAGTCACCTGGTAAAAATCCGAGCTTCTCACCGGCTTCTACTGCTGGGCGAGTTAACAGGATGCGACGTATTTCTTGGCGTTCTAAAGCATCTACTGCACACGCTACGGCTAAATAGGTTTTACCCGTTCCTGCAGGACCAACGCCGAAACTGATGTCATGATTCAAAATATTCGACACGTATTGGCTTTGATTAGGGTTTCTGGGTTTAATAACGCCCCTACGGGTTTTGATATGTACTTCTTTGCCGTAATGCCCAGCTTCAGCTTTTTCAAGACATTTGGCTTCTTGAATGGCCAAGTGAACTTGGTCAGACTCTAAAATCGGTACCTTTCCTTTGACGGGTTGAGTTTCGATATACAGTAATTTCAACAGTTGTGCTGCGCCGTTACTTTGTGAAGGGTCACCAAGTACTTTAAATTCATTATTTCGATAGGTAATTTCCACCCCTAAACGACGTTCTATTTGCTTTATGTTGTCGTCTAATGGTCCACATAAGCTCGATAACCGTTTGTTATCCGCGGGTTCTAAAAATACTTCGCTACTGACAATAGTACTCAAAATTAAAATTTACCTTTTTTTATCTAATTTAATGTTGGTGAAAACGTCTGAACGCCCAACGCGTTTTCTTGTGCCGTTTGTTTTGACAATATGGTTTTAGGGGCAACACTGACTCTTAAGCCCATATCTTTTTCACGTCTGACAACGTCTCCTCGCAATGAGTTTGCGAATACGTCCGTAATTTCTACGTCGATAAACTCACCTATCATATCAGGCGTGCCTTCAAAGTTAACAACCCGATTATTTTCGGTACGTCCAGATAGCTCCATTGGATTTTTCTTAGAAGGCCCTTCAACTAAAATACGTTGCTCTGTGTTCAGCATATTTCTGGCGATTCGTAAGGCTTGCTGGTTGATTCTGCTTTGCAAAATTTGTAGTCGTTGTTTTTTAGTTTCTTCACTGACATCATCGGGTAGGTCGGCCGCCGGTGTACCGGGACGTGCGCTGTATATGAAGCTAAAACTCATATCAAAGTCAATTGCTTGGATTAAATCCATTGTCGCCTGAAAATCGTCATCAGTTTCTCCAGGGAAGCCAATAATGAAGTCAGAAGACATACAAAGATCAGGACGAATCTTTTTAAGTCGACGAATTTTAGATTTAAACTCGATTGCGGTATGGCCACGTTTCATCAAGTTTAGAATGCGATCTGCGCCACTTTGTACTGGAAGGTGGAGATGATCAACTAACTCAGGAATAGAAGCGTAAGCTTCAATGAGGTCATCTGTAAATTCAACCGGATGTGAAGTTGTATAGCGAATTCTGTCGATACCATCGATGGAAGCAATTAACTCAAGTAGTTCAGCAAAATTACAAATACTTTCATCAAAGTGAGGCCCTCTAAATGCATTTACATTTTGACCTAGTAAATTAACTTCGCGGACACCTTGCTCTGCAAGTTGTGCCACTTCGAGTAAAACATCATCTACCGGACGACTGACTTCTTCACCTCTAGTGTAAGGTACTACACAGAAGCTACAGTATTTTGAACATCCTTCCATTATCGATACGAAAGCGCTAGGACCATCGGCTCGAGGTTCCGGTAAACGATCAAATTTTTCGATTTCAGGGAAACTAACGTCGATTACTGATTTGCTGCCACCTTGTATCTGATTGATCATCTCTGGTAATCGATGCAAGGTTTGTGGGCCAAAAATTAAATCTACAAAAGGTGCGCGTTGTCTTATAGTTGTACCTTCTTGCGAGGCAACACAACCACCGACACCAATAATTAACTCTGGTTTATCTTTTTTCAGGTTTTTCCAGCGACCTAATTGGTGGAATACTTTTTCTTGGGCTTTTTCGCGAATAGAGCAAGTGTTCAACAAAATAACATCCGCATTTTCAGCTTCGTCAGCAAGCTCATAACCATGAGTAGAATCAAGTAGATCGGCCATTTTTTCCGAATCATACTCATTCATTTGGCAGCCCCACGTTTTAATGTATAACTTTTTGCTCATATTGCGTTTTAAACCCTAATATTTATATGTCATGTAAACGTCATTATTGACAGTCTATGGGAGACAAACTTCTTTTAAGCTAGCCTTAATCGAACCGCTTATTTTAACGTTAATTGAGGATAGGATCTAGCTTTCATCTATTATTTAACTGCCAGAGATTCTCAGTATCTAAATATTTCAATAATTCACTGAATAAACGCTCTTTAATTCAGTATGATATAGCTATTAATTGTAATTCAGCGTGATGTGAATATATGTTTGATGTAGGTATAGTTGGGGGAGGAATGGTGGGAGCTGCTACCGCTGTAGGGCTTGCACAACAAGGTCTTGATGTGGTCGTGTTTGAAGCTAAACTACCCTTTGACTATGCTCCAGAGCAACCACCGGATATGCGGGTATCGGCTATTAACCTTAATGCTCAAACCCTATTAAGCTCTTTGGGGGCTTGGCAAGATATTGAATCCAAGCGTCTTTGCCCATTTAAAAAAATGCTGGTTTGGGAGAGTGACAAAGGGTCGACACAATTTGATTGCAATGAAATCAATCAACAACAGCTGGGGTTCATTGTTGAAAACCGATTGATTCAGTTGTCACTATTAAATCGTATTAATATGTTGCCAAACATTACCCTAGTTAGTGGCGCAACCATTAAAGATATTCACTTGGGAACGCCAAATATTATTCGCACCGAGGATAATGCATCATATGAGTGTAAAATTCTTGTTGGTGCTGATGGTGGGAATTCCCAGGTTAGACGTTATTTGAATATTGGTCAGCAAGGTTGGCAATATAAGCAACAGGCAATGGGGATCAACATAAAATTGGCGGATGCTAAACAGCAAGATATAACTTGGCAACAATTTAGGTCTTCAGGTCCGTTAGCATTTTTACCTTTGTATGACGGCTTTGCTTCGTTGGTATGGTACGACTCGGCAGCCAAAATTGCAGAGTTAAAACGCTTAAATATGAGCCATTTGAAAACTCAAATTATTGCTAACTTTCCCCATAAACTGGGTGATTTTGAAATATTGCAAAGCGCAAGTTTTCCCCTAACACGTATGCATGCAAATCAATATTGTAAAGGTAACTCTGTGTTAATCGGTGATGCAGCCCACACAATTAATCCTTTAGCGGGACAAGGGGTAAACTTAGGGTTCCGTGACGTAGCTGCACTTTTAGAATGCTTGAGTGATTGGGATAAGAGTGAAAACTCTGTCCATCATTTATTAAAACAATATGAAAATAAACGGAGATCATCAAATCTATTGATGATGTCTACCATGGATGCAATATACGCGGTGTTCAGCAATGATAATTTACCTTTAAAATTGTTCAGAAATGTTGGGTTAAATTTGGCGGATAGGGCAGGGCCGATTAAAAAGCAAGTAATGAAGGTAGCATTAGGATTGGCCTAAAGTTGCGCCAATCCTAATAGGGTAAGCTTATTTCCCCCAAATTCCTTTTTCGGTTTCACCTTGAATATCACAGTCTCCATTGACGTATTCTGGCTCTTGACCTCTTTTACGTTTTTCAAAGTAATCCTGACTAATTGCCACTATTGTAGGCGTCATCATTACTATGGCAATAATATTGATAAAGGTCATCAACCCTAACGCCATATCGGCCATTGCCCAAACTTTAGGTAGTGAAGCCATTGACCCCCAGAAAATCATCAATAGATAACCCGCTGTGTAAACCCATCGTCCCACTTTGTTGTCTAGCTTGAACATATGCAAATTACTCTCGCCGTAAGCGTAATTTGCAACAACAGAGGTAAATGCGAATAAACTAATGGCTGCAGCAACAAAATCACCACCAAATTCACCTAAGTGGCTACCCATTGCGTCTTGTGTTAAGCGTATGCCTTCCATTTGCTCACTACTTGATCCTCCAGCTAATAATATAACAACTGCAGTGCAAGTACATAGGATCATGGTATCGATAAAGACACCAAGCATTTGCACATAGCCTTGTGAAACTGGATGGTTAGGATTAGGCGAAGCACCCGCTGCGGCGTGAGGCACACTTCCTGAGCCCGCTTCATTGGAATAAAGTCCTCGTTGGATACCGTTTTTAATCGCTGCTCCTAAAGCACCTGCTGCAGCTTCATTCAAACCAAAGGCTGAGGAAATAATATCCGCAAGCATTGCAGGCACAAGATCAAAATTAGCGATGGTAATACCTAGGGTTACCAGAACATAGGTAATGGCCATAAAGGGCACTATCCATTCAGCAAATCTTGCAATAGCACGAAGGCCACCAACCACAATCATTCCCGCCATCAGGATTATAATTAGACCTGAATAATGGGTTGGTATTTCATATGCGTGGTTTAAGGCATCGGTAATGGTGTTAGCTTGTACGGCACTAAAAATAAAGCCATAACCTAAAAATAGAAACAACGAAAATAGCACGGCTAACCAACGCTTATTCAAACCTTGTTGAATATAGTAAGCAGGACCACCTCGGAACTCACCGTTAATATCTCTTACTTTATAAAGTTGACCTAAAACGCTCTCTGCAAATCCTGTTGCCATACCAAGTAAAGCAATCATCCACATCCAAAATATAGAACCAGAGCCGCCTAATGAGATAGCTACTGCGACACCTGCTAAATTTCCCGTTCCAACACGAGCAGATAAACTGGTACACAGTGCCTGAAATGAACTTATGCCGGAAGCATCACTTTTGGTACTGTTTTTCATGATGCTAAACATGTGCCCGAAGTGCCGAAATTGTAAAAATCCCAACCTTATAGTGAACCATATACCAGCACATACCAACATGAGCGCAAGTATTGGAACGTAAAAGCTAGATTGATTTGCTTCGGTTTCCCATAAAACACTTAACCCTCTGTTCCATAGTAAATCGTTTATGAAACTTACAATGTCGTTTATCACTCTGATCCTTAGCCATTTATAATTTTTATTTGGTTTAGTTTGAAGTGATCCTGTACTTAAGTAAAGGGTTGGAGAGGGAAGGGAGAGAATTTGCTAGAAATAAAAAAGCCCAAGACAGAATCTTGGGCTTAAATATGGCTGGGGTAGCTGGATTTGAACCAACGAATGGCGGGATCAAAACCCGCTGCCTTACCGCTTGGCTATACCCCAAATGGCAGTAAGTGCAAATGCACTTACTACGCAAAAGATGGCTGGGGTAGCTGGATTTGAACCAACGAATGGCGGGATCAAAACCCGCTGCCTTACCGCTTGGCTATACCCCAACAAAGATGGTGCGGAAGGAGAGACTTGAACTCTCACGCCGTGAAGCACTGGAACCTAAATCCAGCGTGTCTACCAATTCCACCACTTCCGCACATGCTTGTCCTAAAACAAGACTTGGTGGCTACGGCGGGACTCGAACCTGCGACCCCATCATTATGAGTGATGTGCTCTAACCAGCTGAGCTACGTAGCCATCTATCTTTGGGTACTCCTCTCTGGAGTGGCGCGTATTATGCTGATTAGGTTTGGGGTCGTCAACACTTTTTTTAACGGAATTGTTTGTTTGCTCGATATCTAACCAAGCTAACTTAAAAAATATACAAAATGGCATATATTTATACAAAATCATCCGTTGTTTTAGCAAATATGAATGATTGCTTTGCTTTAAAAAGCAAAGGGAAGTGCCATTAGTTAAAACTATTTTTAGTCTATTAAGCGGGATATAGCCTAATTACGTTATTTATTAGGGTTAAAATCCCACTCTTACTTGTTGGCAGTAAATAATAAATTGCAATACAGTGGTGTCCCTGTGGTTTATTTCCATGCTGAGGGTTCGATAACAAGACAACAATATATTATGAGCAGGTGCTGCTCAATACGATGGGGAGTCGAACAATTAGTTTATTAATATCTCAAATGTCAGATTAGACGATTGAAGTTTCATACGAACTTAACGAAAAGAACTGTTAGTAGGGCATTGGATATACTTATGTAGCTTACTCAGTATTTTTTAACTTGAGTTTAGTTTATGCGTATTTGGTTAGATTTGATTCTAAGTATAAAGAGAGAGATGTTGAAAGGTGGTTCTACGTTAAGCGTGAAGACTTCTGTAATCATGGTTTTAAAACAAAGCGTTTATACACCAAAATTACTATTTAATGCGTAGAGGATAGTATTAAGGCCCACATTAGTGTGTCTGTATTTATTGGACTCTATTTTCCGTTGTTCATGTCATTTTTTATAAAAGCCTAGAAAAATAAAAAAGCCCGCAATTGCGGGCTTTTGAATTAACTAACTATTAACCCATACTAAAATAGGTTAATCACTAACGAATTATTGAGCTTCTACATCAAGAACTGTTAGCGCATTTTCGTCACCGTTTTCGTCTTTATATATGACGCCACCAACGTAGTTTTCACCACTTTGCAGTCCATACATACCAACATAAGCTCGGCTAGTACGACCTTCAACAGCTACCGAAGAAGCTACGACGGTCAATTTGCTTTTGCCAGACTCATCAACAGTCCAGACGTGTAACGGAGCTACAACACTGTCTGCGCCGTTTAATGAGTAGCCGTGTACAAATACTACGTAAATGTCACTACCACCCAAATTAGCTAACGGCTCAGGATCAATTAAGACAACTGATTCATCAGATGTTGCAGTTAAACTAGAACCAACTTCTGAACAGCTAAAGCCAGGACAAGCGTATACAAAAAGGTCCAAATCGACGCCTTCTATACTTTGATCTTCGTCATAAAGAGCAAATTTAGCGATGCGTGTACCTTCAGGTACGTCTACAAAGTAAAACCCTAAACCAGGTTCGTTGAAAGCGAATTCTTGGTCAGCATCTTGCGCAACTGTATCTAAAAATACATCTGCAGTATCAAGACCGATTCCTTGAACGAAAAATCTACCATTATAACCAATATCCGCTGACAAGGTTACTCGAGCAACAGAGCTTGTAGTCGTCATGTTCACTGTTTCAGGAGCAATAACTCTAAGTGGTGCAGTAGGTTTGATGGCTATTGGACTGCGCACATCGTGACTTCCATCAGTCCATGTAATATCACCAAATACCCACTCATCGATTACAGCGCTATCGTTTTTAGCAAAGGTAACTTGATAGATACCTAAACCATCATCGTTAAAGCTCATAGTATCGGAGTCAACAATTGTATCTGTGGCAAAATCGTAAACACTTACGGTTACATCAATACCTTCAGGTGCATCAACTGTAGCAACATAACTGTCAGAATCGCTCACATTAGTCACGTATCGTGTAATGGTTTGCGTGTCAGCAAGTTGTTCAATTGCAATAGAAGGTAGGTTGAGGTCACTCGCATCCGTTGGATAACCAGCACCTTCAAAGGCTGCACAGGTATAACCTGAAGTTGTTTCTGTAAACGCTGCTTCGCCTTGACCACATAGGAATGCCCAGTAATCAAACTCATTAGCGTCATAGACTAAACCAGGATCAACTGCGTAGTTAGGATCGACATGACCAGCACCATAGTCAAATGGGTCAGCAGCAGTCAAGCCGTCTTCTTTTGTAAGGTTTTGTCTAGCTGTGGTCATTATTGCAGATTTAACAGCAGCAGGACTCCAGGTTGGATGAGCCTCTCTAATTAAAGTGGCTAAGCCAGCAATGTGAGGTGAAGACATAGAAGTACCGCTTAAGTAAGCATAACTTTCGCCCATCTGTCCGCTGTCAATTTGAGAACCAGAAGTTCCTGCTAGTATCTGCTGCCCCGGGGCTGTGATATCAGGTTTAATGATATCTGCTGTTGCTAGACTTTCACCACGTGAAGAGAAGCCCGCCATCTGATTGCCAATTTCTGAAATTATGCCACCAGAAATACCATCATTGGTTAAGGTAACACTTACAACCATTTCATCTACTAAATCTACTAATTCCAATCCATCAGAATTAGAGATCATCACACCAGGAATATTGATTCCAGTGCTTTCACCGCCCATGACGATCGCTTCAGCAGTTGAATAAACAACCACCCCGACTGCGCCAGCTTCTTGTGCATATAGAATTTTTTCTGAAAATGCACATGAACCTCTAGAAATTAAAGCGATATTTCCGTCAATTTCTTCAGCATTTGTAATTGGATTGTTACCAGTAAAAATATCTGGATCTTCATCACACATCAATTCTGGAGATGTCGCTACCAATTGACCACTAAGACCTTCGTCAGGAATTGGAGAAGTAATTGAACCACCTAATGAATAATATGCGTCATTCGTATCGCCATAACTCACATTAAGAGATTTCCCCACAACCTCTGCATCTCCATCGTATGTTGATGCGCCAACTGTCGTTACCCATGGAACATTATGGGCGACAGTTTGTGCGCCTGGACCTGAGTTACCAGCAGAAAGTGAACTAAATACACCCCCTTGGGCTGCGTTGAAAAAGGCAACATGAACGGGATCAACCAATGCAGTAGTGCTACCACTGATTGAATAGTTAATTACGTCTACTCCATCAGCAACTGCAGCATCTATAGCTGCTACAGAATCAGTAGGGAAACATCCGCTATTGCCTTCTGCACTGCCATTCCAGCAAACTTTATAGGCTGCGACACGAGCTCGAGGAGCCATACCTGTCACAGTACCTACTTCAAGGCCTAATATAGATGCTGTTACATTTTCATTTCCGCCCGCTGTAGTCATGGTGTGAGTACCGTGACCGTCAGCATCCCTAGGAGAATCAAACTCACCTGGTAAGATTGATTCGGGAGCGAAACCTGAATTAAAATAACGCGCTCCAATCAATTTATTATTACAACTAAATAATGGGTCGGTACCTACATCACAAGCATCTTCAGCTGCTGGCCATTCAGGTCTTGTATCCTGGATAGGTGCATAACCTTCATCATCTAAGCTAGGGTTTTCAGGCCATACACCTGAATCGACCACCCCAATGATCATATCTTCACCTTTATTACCTAAAGTATGAAGACCATTAGGAGCCGTTAAACCTAAAAAACTAGGTGTATTTGACGTATCCATATGTCTAACTTCATCTGGCCAAATATTCAAAACTTCTGGATTACTTTTTAGTTTTGCAATTTGAGCTTCCGATAAGACTGCTGCGAAACCGTTAAAAGCATGCTCATAGGTATAGACTGCTTCCGTTACACCAACACTACTCATTACTTGTTTTTGTTTATTAACTAGTTGTTGGCGATATGCAATTGATGCTACTGAATTTGCATCGTATTTAGCAGTACTTAAAATCCCATCTGCTTTAGATGGCAAAGTAGCTGATTTAACACCATTAATTGCAGGTTGGTCTTTTAATTGGACAATGTACCTTGAGGTGGCTTTTAAATTATGGGTGGTAGTACCATCTAAGGTGAGTAAACTGCGGTCTGAATTTGATAATGCCAAAGCACTATGCACAGACATCGCCAAAAAGCACCCTGTTCCGAGCACTGTTAGCTGTTTGCGTAACATAGAATCTTCCTTTATTGTTTTATAATTATGAGCAGCTTGTTACTGCCTACGTATAGAAACGCTTTCCAAACTTCTTTGGTTTGGTAACTTGACTAAGATAGCCAAATCTAATCTCTACAACTTGAAAACATTTGTTTTATTTTTTGTTGTGGTCGTAGATTAGACTTTTAAGTAAAGCAAGAAACATTCCCTCTATATAGCCCGCTGATATATATAATAATTTTTTTTGAGCGCCAATGATTTAATCATAAGTTGTTAAAAATACTGACATAAATTTGATTGATTGCTATACGATTTGTTTATTCATTGACTGTGAGTCACCTCAATTATTGGTGTTAAATTTAAAGTACTCTACGAGAACTAGCCGTTGGTATCTTTTGATATGTAAAATGTAAGGCCGTTAAAAGATATCGCTTTCCTTTATAATAGCTGCCACCTTCCTAAATAGATGTCACCTTTATAAAAAGATGTCACCTTCCTATATATAAGCAAGTAACACTTACATTATTAAGTCATAATAAGACTACTAATTACCTTAGGGATTGCCCAGGGGGATATTAACTCCCTAAATAACCTGCAAAAACGGCTTAATTGATGCAAAAATCAGCAAACAAACGGTTTTTTCAATTTATTTTAAAATAGCGCTTGATCTTCCGATTATGCTCTGTAGAATGCGCGCCTCGCTTCGGGACAAACTTTAAAGAATGTCTCTTCTTAATCAGCTTAATAGGTTGTTTAAGAGCAAGCCGCAAGGCAAGTGTGAAGCGGGATGGAGACAATATAGCGATTTGAAATAAATTCAAAAAAAACTAAATAAATTGTTGACATCAAATACCGGAAGTGTAGAATACGCCTCCCGCTTGAGAGAGACCTAACGGACTCACTCAGCAGACAAGATTTTAAGGTAACGCCAAAGGGCAGTGACCTAGTGACAAAACCTTCGGGTAAAGACACTAAACGT
>NZ_JBDWYG010000070.1:0-3345 GCF_039982535.1 Aliiglaciecola sp. | reverse complement strand
ATGGCTGAGCTGACACAGCAACAATGCGACATCATCGCGGATCGTCTGAACTCTCGGCCAAGAAAGCGCTTGAACTTTAAAACTCCAGAGGAAATCTACTATGGTCGATAATTATTGTCGCGGTTCAAGCTTGATACTAAGACTAGTAATAGTCGAGACATCCAACCCAATTCAATAGGTGCAACCTATGGTACTCTATCGTTTTTTAGCGGACTAATGTGCATGTCCTACTAGCCCCTTCTATTGGTTGATTGGTTGGTTGGTTGGTTGGTTGGTCACTATTGGCCCAATCTATTTTATCCGATTGATGAAAGCGTTGATTTTTCCGGGATTAATTGGCTGCTCTTTACAGCCGAACTCATTCCAGAGCGCAAATACTCTTTCTTCGTCAGGGTTAGGCGCCCTCCCGCCCCCACTACCTTGCGCACCGCAATCTCCACATGAGAGTACCAAATCGATATCTCCTTCTTTTATATATAGTTTCACGCACACGGGAACGCCATCATCTTGACGTTTTCGAATCTGCTCATTAATCCAGCTTGGATTGATATCCACGAGATCTTGCCGCACTTCGTTTACTTCTATTCTTAACGTGTTGTTCGGCCTCTTCTATTTGCTGTTGGGCAAGCTAACCTAAGCTTCGCACTCATCACATGCAATAGCTTTATTCTATGGAAACTATGGTTTCGATAGCCACCTATCATGCATGTCCCATTAGTCCCGCAGGGTTCCACTCGGCCTCTAGAAAGTTGAAAAACCGTCGCGGCCATTTTAAACCAGAACCCACCGATATAAATTTCCTATAAATAAGCTACCTGGGCTTGTCCAACTACAGGATTAAGTCGCGGCTGCGCGCGACATATCCTTATTAGTTATGCATTAGGTTTTTGCTCCGTACCAACACCCGAAATGGTTACCTCAAACCCCCTTTGAGAAAGATTTTCAAATGCCTTCGATAGATTAACTTTGCTGAAGAATGGTAGATTACTCTTTAAGCTCGCTGAATCCTCACCTAAAATTAAGAAGACGACTTCAACTCCATCACTTTTGAAGTTGTCAAGAGGGACGCTATCCTGCAACCCGCTGCTCACTCGCCTCAAAACAGTTCGTGCTTTTTTCCTGAACTCTTTGTCTCCAAGTAAAATCTCAGCAGACACACTGCCTTGAGCGAATAGATGACTTAAACCGGCCGAGCCGCCTTTTCTATGCTTCACATGAATAAACTGTTTGCTATTGGTCATCAAGTCACAAAGTTCTATAGGTGAAGTAGTCCTGTTGCTTTTGATCAGCTTTTTATCGAGCAAGTGATAAGAGTGATCATTAGCAACCCTGGCATTGTAATCACCCTCGGTTTCAATTTTCGATTTTAGCTCCCCATCTTTAGTTTCTTCCCATATGTAAACCTTTGGAAAGGCTAAGGCTGATATATTTATTTGGGAAAGGACTGCATCAATTCTGGACATAAAACTATTGTCAATTTCATACCACAATCCTGCGAACAATATATAAGTCTTATTTGCTTCCTTATGTTCAAAATAAATGCACTTATATATTTGATGTTCGGATTCGTTTTCGTGTACATCATATACAAACAACCGATCCCGTTTAATCGAATCGATTGAAACCGATACAGTGTCTAAATTGTCAAGATAATCACCTGCTTCAATTATTGGCTTTATTGTGCTTTTAGAGCGAGTAAAGCTAAACCCATAAATTGTATCCCATTGAACAATCTCAGGAAGGGTGATGGTTATATCTGAGCTCTTTAATTTAAGTTTTTCAAGTAGCTTTTCATCAAGACCATCTATTTCTGACTTTTCTTTAACCTTCCTAATATTATCGACCCATGAAAACCCATTCTTATATGAATCGTTGTTATAGTAGCTAGAAAGCAAGTCCACCAAGCTTGATATTTCATCGACATTAATCTCTGTAGCAAAGGAGTATACAGAGTCACCGCCTGAAATATTTTTTAAGTTTACGCCAGTTTTTGGTGACCCAGTAACAGCCCGCAGTACATCTCTGGAAATATCAATACCAAAGACTCCAACCGCTGATTCTCTCGATGCTTGCGACTTCTTCTGTACAGCTTGATCCTCTAACGTGAACAGGTCAACGCTGCGCAAGCTGTCATGATTAAGTGTATTGAGAGCAGTTTTTATTCCAAAGTCATGAACAAAGTATTTTGTATCTATTAAGAACCGACCATAACCGAAAGTAAAAGCCATTGTAGCAGTTGCTGTTTTTATAATAAGAACTGCAGAGCTAGAGCGATTAGCAAGTTCATCGAGCGAAACGCCAGTAATGTTCTCAGTAAACGTACTCCATTTTGGCTTCTTTTCTGTAGGTATTTTTA
This sequence comes from Aliiglaciecola sp., assembly GCF_039982535.1. Taxonomy (NCBI): domain Bacteria; kingdom Pseudomonadati; phylum Pseudomonadota; class Gammaproteobacteria; order Alteromonadales; family Alteromonadaceae; genus Aliiglaciecola; species Aliiglaciecola sp. The sequence goes on along the minus strand of NZ_JBDWYG010000070.1, from coordinate 989 downwards.
CGAATAGCTTTCCTTCAAGTTCATGCTTACTGTCCAGATCATAGGCGTTCACCTGGGATGATCCTTTTAGGAAGTCGGATACTTCTAGCGAAGCATGTTCACCCTTTGCCAAGAATGCGTTTAAATATAAGTACGGCTTTCTCTCTTCCACTGAAATCAACTCCTTACTGATGCATAACGCTTACAGCACGGGCGAGTGTAGCGAGTCCAGCCCGTAGGGCGAACATGCCTGTACTTGTTTGCAGTAACTCAATAATAGACATTCAACATCCTAGCGTCAGATGCTATTAAGTCGTAACGCTCAAAGAATAGCTCATATTTTTCAGGCGTTGCACCATAGGTATGGAGCCATTTTCCACACGCATGACCGAATTTTAGTATGAACTTCTGCAAGTCGTAGTAACCTGTATTTGAATCGTCCAATTTTACGTCTGGGTGCATTTCGCCTACATAGCAAACAAGTTTCCTAGATTTCCCAGAAGCAACTTTCCTCGACTTCAAATTACTCATATGCAAAAGAGAATTCCTGTGTTCCCACAATTCTTCAGGTGTGATTTCGAATCCTGAAAAGTCAAAATAAACCTCAAGCCACTTTATAAAGTTATTTCCCTTTATGTCGCCAAACTCTACATATGATAATGAATCTATGGCCACATAGAGTAGCTTTGTCGCCGATACATAGTGCTTGCTCTGAAAAAGAATACGGATGGGCTGAAAAAAATCGTCATTAAGTAATGCCGACATGTCAAAGGTGTCACCTTTCACGTATTTTTCCAGATAGTCTATGGTCATAATCTTTACTGTTAACGCCCACATTTGCGGCTGGTTTAGAGCGCAGCGCAGAACCAGTGATCTTCCCCCGATAAAATGGACACCTCGTCATTTCAAGCGACCATTCGCTCATATTCCACTGGTGAGCAATACCCGATTCCGGAGTGTAACCTCACCGCATTGTAGAACTTGTTTATATACCGTCCCAAAGCGCGACG
>NZ_JBDWYG010000069.1:0-156915 GCF_039982535.1 Aliiglaciecola sp. | reverse complement strand
TGACCATATTCAGATCCCAAATTCAACGGTATACAAAAACATCATCAGAAATATCAGTGCCAACCCTAATTCAAGAGGTAATTTTGTTATTGGTGTTGGTTATGATTCAAGTGTTGTTGAAGCGCAAAAGCTCGCAATGACAGTGCTGCATATGACGGAAGCTGTGTTAAAAGAGCCAGAACCTCAAGTTTTAGTTGATAATTTAGGATCTTCAACGGTTAATCTTAGAGTGTACTTTTGGATTGATACCCATCAACATAGTTTACTAAAAGTTTCTTCATTATTAATGAGAACAATATTAAATGAGTTCGAACAAGCAGGTATTAGCATGCCGGATGATGCTCGAGAGGTTATTTTTCCTGATGGTATTAAATTAACGGGCGCTGATCATTTAGTTGCAGATAAGCAAAAACAGCAAGAAAGCGATGAAGAGAAAGATAAGCTATTGAAAAAACAGGACAATCAATTGGATAATAAAGCTTTATCAACTAAAATTAAAAATCAACATCAAGACGCAGATTTTACAGAAGATTTGAGTAGCGATGCTGATACTATTCGAGAGCAGGCTAAATCTGCAAGAAACCCAGAACAAGGGCAGAATATATTGTAGCTAGTTTAACTAGATAGCATAGTAAGGTAGATTTTTAGTTCGATGAAAAGAGTATGCGAATTTGAATTTTGTGGGTAAACGGAGTCATCCCAAATGAATTGGTTACAACCTAAGGTTTTTGCAGAGCTGCTGATTAAGAGGAATACGCTCTGGTTTCTGCTGTTACTTATTTTTGTGGGTTCGTTAAACGCAAAGGAACAAGTTCTGCTGGTTGCAGAAGAGCATGTCCCTTATATTGGATTAAACATACCTAATCAAGGTTATGTACATCAAATCGTTTCAGAAGCATTTAATCGTCAAGGAATAAATGTTGATATTGTCTATTACCCCGCAGCAAGAGCCCAAAAATTAGCAATCGAAGGCAAAGTAGACGGAATTCTACCTGTTTATGAAAACAACTTACTCTCGGACACATTTCTGTATTCAAAACCCTTTCCTGGAGATGTCATAGGCTTATTGAAGCGCAAAGATACAGAGGTTTCTGTTGATATTGACAAAAAGAACATAAATGAAATATTTAGTGAATTGCGTAACTATCATTTTGGTTTGGTTAGAGGAAGCGCCTCAGAACAGTTAATTGAAGAGTCTCAATATTTAAGTAAGCAGTATGTGTCAAATAACTTAATAAATATTGATAAGCTTTACGCCAAACGAATTGACTTTGCACTTATCGATAAATTCAGTGCTGGGCACTTAATTGTTTCTCAGCGTCCTCATATGATAGGAAAGTTAGAGTTTGTTTATCCCGCTCTTGTTGATAAAGCCTTTCATATAGCCTTTACCAAAAGCAATGTAAATTCACAACGCTACTTAGAGCTATTTAATCAAGGTTTAGCGTCAATGGCGGCTGATGGTCGTCTAGCACAAATTCTAGCCAAGCATGGCTTTGCTATTTCGCCGTCTAATGAGGATAAGGAAGCAAATAAAACATCTTTGCTTATAGGTACGGTAAATAACGCGGACATGCTCATATTAAAAGACCTTTCGAGTCATTTTGAGGCCAGTAATCCTGATGTAAAACTAAGGTGGAAAGTGTTAGATGAAGAGGTGTTGCGAAAAAGGTTATTAACAGATCTGTCAATAAACGCTGGTGAGTTCGATGTTATGACAATAGGTTCATATGAGGTACCTATTTGGGCTAAAAATGATTGGATAATACCAATAGACTCTTTACCGCAGAAATACGATTTAGATGATATTGTTGAAAGCGTTAAAAATGACGTTTCCGTCAATGAACAACTTTATGCTTTACCTTTTTATGCTGAGTCTTCAGTAACTTATTATCGCGCAGATTTATTTAAACAAGCGGGCATTGTAATGCCGCAACAGCCAACCTTTGAACAAATATATGACTTCGCCAATAAACTAAATTCACCTACAAAAGGCGTTTATGGTATTTGTCTGCGTGGCAAAGCTGGATGGGGTTCGAATTTGGCATTGATTACGACTATGGTGAATAGTTATGGCGGAAGTTGGTTTGACCTAAATTGGCGACCTCAAATTGCTACTAAAGAATGGCATAATGCAGTTTCCATGTATGTTGATTTGATTACTAAATTCGGCCCTCCAAACGCAATAGATAATAATTACGTAGAAAATCTCAATCTGTTTCAAAGGGGAAAGTGTGCAATATGGATCGATGCCTCTATTGCAGCCAGTGCACTAGCTGATTCAACTCAATCTGAGTTTAGTGAGCATATTGAAATGGCAAATGCGCCAATCGCACTGCATAAAAACGGATCAAATTGGCTGTGGACTTGGTCTTTAGCAATTCCAAGCTCTTCTTCTCACAAAGAAGTCGCCACTAAGTTTGCACAATGGGCCACATCCAAAGAATACATAGAGTTAGTAGCAGAAAAGTATGGTTGGCACTTAATACCTCAAGGAACGCGTAAATCATCATACGAAAATGAAGCTTATATAAAAGCTGCGCCTTTTGCTCCAGTGGTAATGGAGACCATTAATAGTATCGACTTGTATCATTCAACATTTAAGCCTAGCCCCTATTTAGGCGTTCAATTTGTGCCTATTCCTGAATTTACATCAATGGGCGATCAAGTTGCCGAGCTTATAGCAAAGGCCTTGAGAAAAGAAATTACGATTGAGTTTGCATTGAAACAAAGTCAAATTTTGGTTGAGCGACAAATGCGAATATCGGGTTATTTTTAGTCGTATTGTGATTAAATTGAATCCGAAATAAAAATATTTGCTCTAAAACGCTATTCTACAATGAAAATCCCATCTTCCACTGTTGCGATGTATCTGGAAAGTGTACAATCGGTTTCTTGTAATAAGAACAAGATGTTATGAAAAAAATTGCGACTTTAGGGCCTCCAGGAACATTCTCTGATATGGCCACAGGTATTTATACCGCCAATCAAACAGACACCTATCAAGTGGAGTATTTTCCAACGATTGTTGGCACCCTTGCTGAAATCGGTAAAAGCTGTGATATCGGTATCATACCTATTGAAAACTTCTCCGAAGGCTTTATAGCTCTTGTATTAGATGAACTTATTGCTGCAGATTTGCATGTAGCCAGTGAGATTATTTTACCCATCAAGTTTTCTATGATCAGTAATGCTAAATCGTTATCTGAGATCCAACAACTGTATGTGCAATTTGTCGCTCGTGGCCAGTGTTTTGAGTTTTTAGATGAAATCAGCCATGCAAAAATAGTGACCACAGATAGCAATATTGAATCTCTTAATCGTTTTAAAGATGCACAAATACCCAGTGCGGCAATTGTTCCATCTACTTCGTATCGAAAAAGTGATTTTCCACTGGTTGTTGAAGAAGTAAATGACTATAAAAATAATCAAACCCGGTTTTTAGTTATGTCTAAAACGGCATTGCCTACATCAAAGGAAGCGGACAAGACTAGCCTAATTGTTCTAGACGATCATGATCATCCAGGTTATTTAGGGGAAGTACTGCTTTCATTTTCTAAGCGAAATATCAACCTCACCTCGATAATCTCTCGTCCGACGCGCAAAACGTTTGGCAAATATCATTTTTTCATCGATTTTGATGGGAATATTGATGATCCTATCGTGGCGGATGCGTTAAATGAAATTGGCAAAACGAATAATCTAAAATTACTCGGTTCCTATAAAAAGGCTAAAACCCTCAGTTAACCTGCTTTTTATTTAGGCGAGGGTAATGTTTTGGTTTTCCAGAGGATTCCATTTAACCTTTATAAATTGACGGCTATGCAATAATCACAACCTAAATTCTTAGCCATATTGTCGAACTCTACTCTTAAATTATGCAATGTTTTTTGCGAAAAATTGCATTACTAAATATGTTTAACATAGGTAAATTATGTCCACTATCACCTTATTTGCGATGCCAGGTAGTTGCTCAAGAGTTTCTTTGATTTTATTAGAAGAGGCGAAAGCTGATTACCATATTCATTGGGTGAATTTAATGAATGGCGATCACAAAACTCCTGAATTTAAGCAAATCAACCCTAAGTCGAAGGTACCAGCACTTTCTATAGCAGGCGAAGTACTGACTGAAAACCCCATGATCATCAAATATATTAGCACGCAATTTCCAGAAGCTAATTTATTACCTAAAGTCGACACTGGTTTAGCTGAATATCAGCAAATTTCTGATCTATGTTTTTGTTCATCAACTATTCACCCTTTAGTGACTCGATTCTGTATCCCTACTTTTTTTGCCGAAGAGAGTTGTGCTACCAGTGTTAAAGAAAAAGCCCTTGCTGCCTTGCATGAAGGATTAACTTGGGTAGAACAGAGGTTAGCTGAAAGCACTTGGTGGTATGGTGAACAATGGAGCGCCATGGATGCTTACATTTTTTGGATAATAACGCGTTTACAACGCTGTGATTTTAGCTTAGCAGACTTACCCAATTTAGCTCAACATACTGCAAATATGCTTAAGCGTGATTCAGTTATACGGGCTTTGGAAAAAGAGAAATTAGTCAATCAATAGAATTAAAATGCCAATAGTATTTAGGTTTTAGCGTGTTATTTCCCCGGTATTATTTGTATTGCTAAATGGCTGAGTGCAATACAGTGGGAAAGCTAATTAAAGTCGTTTTTAATGTCTGCATTTGTTTAACATTATTGACTGTTTTGAAATTAACATGGGATTAGAATAATCATATGAAACAACGAAGTATTGCAGGTACTTGGGTATCTGAGATTGGCCTAGGCTGTATGAATTTGAGTCATGCGTATGGTAACCCACCTCAAGAGAAAGAGGCTATTGCATTGCTCGAAAAAGCAATAGATTTAGGTGTTACCCATTTTGATACTGCTGCACTTTACGGTTTTGGAGCTAACGAAAAATTAGTGGGTAAAGTACTTAAACCCCATCGACAGCGTATTTTCTTGGCCAGTAAATGTGGTATGCGAGGGGTAAATGGAAAACGAATCATTGACGGCAGCCCTAAAGCTATCAGAGAGACTATAGAGCAGTCACTGTTGAGTTTGCAAACAGATGTATTGGACTTGTATTACTTGCATCGTTGGGACAAAAGTATCCCCATAGAGGAAAGTGTTGGAGAGCTTTCTCGTTTGGTGAGTGAGGGGAAAATTAAGAGCATTGGTTTGTCTGAAGTGTCCGCTGTAACTTTACGAAAAGCCCACTCGGAACATGCAATTTCGGCGCTGCAAAGTGAGTATTCATTGTGGACACGTAACCCAGAAATAGCCTGCTTAGAAACCTGTTTGGAGTTGGATATCGCATTTGTTGCCTTTTCACCATTAGCAAGAGGTTTTTTAAGTGGTGAAATTACCGATTCAAGTGGTTTATTAGACTCGGATATTCGTAAAAACATGCCACGGTTTCAAACTCAAAATTTACAAAAGAATTTAGTTTTACTTGAGCAACTCCAGAGTATCGCCAAAGAATATGATTGTAAGCTTTCCCAGTTAAGTCTTGCTTGGTTATTACATCAAGGGCCTCATGTCTTGCCAATTCCAGGCACCACACGAGTAGACCACCTCGAAGATAATATGAAAGCCTCAAAAATTGTTATTAAACCCGCTGATTTAAAAAAGCTGGAGCAGGTTTTTAATAGTAGTGCTGTCACTGGAGGCCGATATCCATCTGCCACACAGTTAGAAATTGATACTGAAGAGTTTTAATTTAAAGGCAACACCTGTTTTGCATATTCATTGGCCCAACCATACACAGATAATGGGCTTCGACGTTTTGAAACTGTGATGAACAAGCATGGAATTTTTTGTTAATGATTTTTTAGGTCCGCAACTTATCCTGTTATTAGTCATAGTTGCGGGTTTTAGCTCTTTTGTCACAGCTGGCTTTGGTGCAGGGGGAGGGGTTTTTCTGTTGCTGGTGATGGCCGCTGTTATGCCAATATCTGCAGTTATACCGGTACACGGTCTTGTTCAATTAGGCTCAAATACAAATAGGGCTATTTTAACCTTTCGCCACCTTGATAAAAAAATGCTGGTTTATTTTGGGTTGGGAGCCATTATTGGGGCATTTTCCGCGTCTTTGGTAGTCACACAACTGCCCCTAGCGTTAATGAAGTTATTACTAGGTGTGTTTGTTATTTATTTACTATGGGCAAAGCTACCAACCCTCAATGAAACGTCAGTATTCGGAAAAATTGTGGTTGGCATTGTTACCACGTTTTTGTCTATGTTTGTTGGTGCTAGTGGCCCTTTAGTGGGGAGCTATATGTACATGAACAATTATGAAAAATTAGCTTTTACTGCAACGTTTTCCTCGTGCATGACCTTCCAACATTGTTTAAAAGCTCTAGTATTTGGTGTCATAGGCTTTGCTTTTTGGGATTGGTTGCCATTAATTATTGTCATGGTATTAAGCGGCACAGTGGGTACTTGGTTTGGAATTAAGCTACTTAAAAAGCTTCCTGCAGAAAAATTTAAGCGGATTTTTAAGGTTATCTTGACGTTGATGTCTATCCACCTAATTTGGCAAGCCGGAATCGCCATATATCAATAAGTTTAGTGGTTTTGAGCTGCAATCATCAGGATGGTAAAAAATAAAAAAGCCCCGTAAAACGGGGCTTTCAGTTTACTTAGTTAACCCTTAAAAAGAAGCGGTAACTTCTTCAGAGCATGCAGTGCTTGCATCACAAATCATGTACACAAAGGTGGTACCTGAGGCGCGATACTCTTTATCACGATAACTACCGGTGTTTTCTACTGTCTCGAGTAGAGCACCATTACGGTAGATATCAACCATATCTGCACCAGAACCTGAGTATGACAAATCAACTAGCAGGTTACCGAAGCGAGATAAATAGGCTCTATCGATTTCAAGTTCAATATCGACACTGGAAACAGCAACGCTTTGAACCACTGTGTCCGATTGACCTTCAGCATCAGTTGTTGTTAAGGAAACATCATAGCTGCCCGTATCTGGGAATATATGAACTGGATTGACGTCTACCGAAGTCGCGCCGTCACCAAAGTCCCAATAGTAGCTAACAATATCATTGTTGACGTCGGTACTTTCATTGGTAAAGGTAACCTGTAAACCGTCAGATTCATAGCTAAAGGCTGATACTGGTGGCGCTTCTGCAACTTCACCTATTCCAGTAATCGTGAGTTCCCAACCATTAAGATTACCGTTATCACCGTTATAGATATCTAGCACATTTAATGTCCAATCACCGGTGGCCACTTCACCATCAAAGGCACTGGATTCAAAGCTCTCAACAATGTCATCTTCACTACCGCCAGTGTTAGCTGTAAGTACTGTTGATGTGCCAGAAGGAGAGGTCAATGTAAGAACTAAATCACCTCTATAGGTATGGGTGATATTAACAAAAGTACTAGTTCCAAAAACAGTCAATGGATCAGCAATGTTGATAACTGAATCAATACCAATATCATCAGGATCATCTTCATTCGGAAGGGTAGGTATAGAGGTGTTGTTACTATAAACAAAGTCGTTCAGCCCAAGCGGGAACACATATAAGCCTAAGGATTTTTCTTTGACAATGTCACCACTCGTTCCCGTTACTGTGAACTCGTAGTCGCCATAAGGCGTATCATCCGCCGTATCAACTGTTAGGGTAAATGTATCACCTGGCTCTACAGTGGTTGCAGATAACACACCTAGACCAGAACTATCAGTTAACGATAAGCTAACGTCACCTTCCCAATCAGAGATGCTACCCACTTCGAATGTATAAACAGCGCTTTCACCTGCGGTAATTTCCAAATTAACTGGGCTAACACTAAACTTAAAGCCTGGAGTGGGATCTGCCTCTAATAATGCCTGGTGAACATTAAGACGTTTACCAGTAACCGTTCGACCTTGCATTACCGCATTATCATCACCTGTTGCCATTAACAGGTCTTTCATCTCAAGTGCCGTTAAGTCAGGGTTAAATGACCAAACTAAAGCCGCTGCACCAGCAACATGTGGAGTTGCCATTGATGTGCCTGAATAGCTCGAATAGCCATTTCCTGGAGTAGTCGACAAAATAGCGGTGCCTGGCGCGGCCATATCGACAGTGGTTAATCCATAAGAGTACCCAGAGTCACCATCTGTACGGTTAACACTTGCCACTGAAAGGACATTGTCATTCTCATAATTAGAAGGGTAGTGAGGGAGTGCATCATTGTCAGTACCATCGTTTCCTGCTGCGGCTACAAATAATATATCTGCATCACCCGCCGCTGTAATCGAATCTTTTAAAGCTTGACTGAAAGGACCTCCGCCCCAACTGTTATTGAGTGCTCGGACGTTTACGCCAGCATCTTTTAGAGACACAAAATAATCAATACATTCAATAGCACCAGCGGTATCACCGAATCCATCTGCCGCAAGGAATTTACATCCCGCAATCGACACCTCGTGGTTTACGCCCACAACGCCAATACCATTATTACCTGTAGCACCGATAGTTCCAGAAACATGGGAGCCATGACCTTGATCATCCATCGGATCGGTATCACCGTTGACCGTATCTATGCCATACACATCATCAATATAACCATTGCCATCATTATCGATTCCGTCACCAGCAATTTCACCTGGATTCATCCACATATTATCGGATAGATCTTCATGCAAATAATCTACACCAGTATCTATAACACCAATTACAATACTGCTGTCCCCAGTGGTAATATCCCAAGCTTCGGGAGCATCAATATCAGCGTCTTCAATGCCGCCGCTTTGGCCTGTATTATTTAACCCCCATAGGGAACCAAAATCGGCATCATCTGGAATGAGCGCTCTGCTGACGATATAGTTTGGTTCTGCATATAACACAGCAGGGTCGGCTCTAAGTGTTTCAAGAGCAGATTTTACAGACCTTCCACTCAGCTTTAATTTTGCCAATCGCCCATTCATCAAATGAGAAAAGCGATCATCAATTTCATCTCTGTTTAAATCAGTAATGCGGGCAGCAATTTTAGCTCTGGCTGATTTCTTTTGGCTCACAGAAGCACCGTCTTTATATACAACTAAGACTGAGTCTGTTTTATAGCCATGCGAATTGGAAGCATAGGCATGGCTGACGGCTAGCGCTGGTAACAACGCCAGTGTGATTGCAGAAAGTTTGGCTTTCATAATTAAAGAATCCTAAATAAACACAAACAAACTTAGCTTTACGCTAAGTGACGGTTATAGATTCTCCAAACAACTTAACAATGAGTCTTGCATTTACACAACTAGTTCAGAGTAGCCCTAAATTATGGCTTTTATCCACCTTGAAGAACAAAAATACAACTTTTTTGGTAATAATATTGGGCATTTTTGTAATTCTGGTACTAAAGGATTAGGAGCAAAATCCTTACCTTTGTACGCCCATTTTAAATGTGATATTTACTAGCACTAAAGTGCTAACTGGTTGATTTGGTCAAGTTTGGTTTTTATTTAAGTGTATGATTTTTATGTTAATAATAAATACAACTTTAGGGCTATAGCGCTTGCTAGTCAGTTGGGTTTAAAGTCTTTCGCAGGTTTCAGAGCCGTATTTGTAGTGGACAAGGAGTTGTAAAAGATGATTGGAAGCCCCCGCAATAAGATTAACAGACTTTGGAGAACTCACTTTCTCAAAAACTTGGGGTCAGTTACCCTTTTTAGCGCGTTGTTACTTTCATCCTCTCCTTGCTTTTCACAACAAGACTCTCTAGACCTTGTAGACTCTCCTTTAACTTTAAGTCTAGCTCGTACCGTCAATTCTGATGCATCACAAAGCGTGCTAATTATTGATCAATACGGCATACACAACACAACACATATAATTCAAACAGCCAATTCTTCAAATCACATAAGTGTTACACAAACTGGTAATAGCAATTTTGCGGACATCACACAAATTGGGGTAGGAAACTACGTTGATTTGGTGCAAAGCGGTGATGAAAACTTGCTCGAGGTTGTACAACAAGGTGATTTTAATTTGGCGAATATAAGCCAACAAGGTGAGCAGAGTTTTATAGTTCATCAAATTGGAAACGATATGGTTGTAAACATCACCCAATATAAGAAGTAAAGCTGTTTACAATGACTCATGGAGAATAAAATGAAGTTTAGAAAAACGATAGTAGCCAGTTCTATTTTAATGGCGGTATTAGCAGCACAAGCTGGTATTGCTCAAGCACAAAATGCAGTTAAAGATGACAATCCATCAATCCAATCAGATTTCATGATTGATGCTGTGGGTAACGTTATTAACTTAACTCAATCTGCTCCCGTTGGTAATTCTGTAGGTAACGAAGCAATATTAACGCAAGAGGGCGATTTAAATGGCCTTGATATCACCATAGTCGGTGATGCAAATATGGTTGAAGCGGATCAAATGGGTGAAAGTAATATCATTTATGGCACCGTCACCGGTGATGAAAATGATGTAACTCTTTATCAAAATGGCATTCAAAATGATGCGGAAATTGTTGTCCAAGGAAATTTCAATGAAGTAGAGATTACGCAGATGGGAGATGGAGGTCCCTTTGGTTTTATTTTTAATCGTTCAATAAATGACATTACCGGTGATGACAATATATTAATTGTGGATCAAGGTGATGGTGGCAACTGGGCGAACAACTCCATTAGTGGTTACGGTAATGAAGTGGAGATTACGCAAACCGAAGATTGGCATGAGTCCTATATTAGCAATCTTGTTGGTGACGACAACGAAGTTGAGGTGGATCAAGGCGGCTACTATAACATTGCAAGTTTCTCAGAAATTACGGGTAACGATAATGAAGTTAGACTTGAATCTGACGGTGAATACAACAGTATCTACGGTTATGTCTACGGCGATGATAACAGCATAGACTTTGAACAGACTGGCGACGATAACTACGCCGAACTCGGGTTGTTTGAAGGCAATGATTCTAGTGCGGAGATCACTCAAATTGGTACCTTTAACGAAGCAACTATTGATAACCTAGGTGACGGAAGTGATTACGAGATCACTCAAATAGGTTACGGCAATACTGGTTATACAGGCGCTATTGGTGCTTATAATGACTTCTCTATTTTGCAAAATGGTGAGTTTAACTTTGCAAGTACAGTGAATTTCGATGGTTTCTACAATGAAGTAAGCATATCTCAGCAAGGGGATGAAAATACCTTATTAGCAGAAGCTGGAGTAGGGGAAGATGGTCCTAGTGGTTATTATGCTGATGGGAACATAATTGACGCTGAACAAATGGGTAACCAAAATGATGCTGTGATTCGCTTAGGCGGCAACATTGAGAGTAACTTTAATACCGTAGATGTCGCTCAAAATGGTGACTTGAATGTGTTGGACTTACTCATCGATGGTTCGGAAAATAGTGTCGATATTTTACAAGAAGGAAACGATAACTGGATTGTAGGTGAGGAAACATACGCGATGACGATTACGGGTGACGGTATGAGTCTGTCTATCTCACAAGTGGGTAACGATAACTTAGTTACTGGCAGCATGAGTGGCACCGGCGGCAGTATATCTGTTAGTCAAGTCGGCGACTATAATGTCGCTACTATTACTCAATTGTAAAAATTGGTCTTGAACAAGGGGGATTCTTCCCCCTTTTCATTTTGATCTAAGTGATGTTGTTTTTACAAATGAAGTTGATGAATAAAAATTCCTTAACACGACTTTCAAACTTAACTTTAAAGCTTACTCGAAGGTTGTGTCTTGTTGGTTTAATTTTATTTAAACCTGTCTTTGTGGCGGCGGATGAACTCGCCCTAAGTGGCCTACTGCTAGACAATACTATCAGTCGTCAAGGACATGAGTTCGCAAGCGAATTTGGTAAATACTGGCGAGATATCCCCGATACATTTGGCCAAAATGTTCACATTAAAGAAATTATTGTTCCCCAAGCCGGAACGAAATTAACAGTGCGGTTTGATAATCAAATTATTTATCAAACCTATATGGGGCGCAGGCAAACCCCAATCAAAGAACGCGTTGAAACCGCAGTGGTACTTTTAGTCGATGCTCTTTCACGCTCAGGCATGACCCAAAACAACCCTGACCTTGCGGAAGATGAATGGTAAAAATATGAAAAAAATAAAAATAGTTAATTTAACTTTCCTGATGGGAATACTTTCCTCACCACTATTGGCAACTGAACTAGTATATGAACCCATTAATCCAAGTTTTGGTGGGAACCCATTGAACGGTAGTTTTTTGCTAAGTAAAGCAAATGCGCAAAATACCCATAGTGCTTCAAGTGCCTCAAAAACCTATGCTGAGAGCTTACAAGAATCCTTAGAAAGAGCCTACATTAATAGAATCGTTAGAGAAGTGACTGATTTAGCATTTGGCGAAGTCAGTTATGATGAAAATGGTGACCCCATTGAAAGTATCTTTTCCGATGATTCCATTTTTGTTAGTGGCGAGTTTCAAGTGGAGTTAATCACCAGTAACCCTGATAGCATAATAGTTGAAATCAGCAATATCATCACCGATGAGATTACTATCGTCGAAATCCCAAGGTTCGAATAATATGAAGTATTATGTTGTATTGGCCACTTTATTGTTATCAGGGTGCAGTTCTTTTACAAATGTTATTCCTCCTGCCACTGAAGAAGCAATCGTCATTGAAGATTCCTCTACCTTAAAAGAGCTAAAAGGTTTACCTAAGCCTTTTGGTTCTATTCCTGTTTCAGTTTATGCATTTAGAGATCAAACTGGTCAATATAAACCGAGCACAGGTGCCAGTTCTTTTAGTACCGCAGTGACCCAAGGAGCAACATCTATTTTGATGCAAGCTTTAAGTGAAACTGATTGGTTTTTACCCGTTGAACGGGAAGGGTTGCAGAACATTCTTACCGAACGAAAAATAGTTAGAGCATCTCTACAAAGCGATAACAATGCTAATGAAAAAACCGAATTACCCCCCCTAACCACAGCTAAAATCATCATTGAGGGGGGAATAATCAGTTACGACTCGAATATTAAAACGGGAGGGTTTGGTGCTGAATATTTTGGTATTAATGCTTCAGAGTTATATAGAGAAGATCAAATTTCAGTTTATATGCGCGCTATTGATGTTCGAACTGGTCAAGTTTTAATTTCAGTTTCAACCAGTAAAAAGGTTCTGAGCAAAGAGGTTCGCGCGGGTTTGTTTCGCTATATCAGTTACAAAAGGCTAGCCGAAATCGAAGCGGGTTATACCACTAATGAACCTATGTTTACTTGTGTGCAACAGAGTATTGAAAAAGCTATTTCTGAACTAGTGCTCAAAGGCATTAATAAAGGGGTGTGGAAAGCGCGAACTTAGTTTGCATTTTTAAACTAATTTGATTGCATGGTACACGTTTTGAAAAACACAGAAGCTGCCTTTTAACAGGCAGTTTCTGTTGTTTGTCTAGACCAGGTGATTAACTCTACTCGATTCCTACAATTGGTTTTTCTAAAGATACTGTAGATGTGAGTTTTGACCGTATTAACACTGATATGCAGTTGATCGGCAATTTCTTGATTTTGCGCACCTTGGCTAATGTATTTGACGATAGTTTGTTCGCGCTTAGTTAAAGACTGTTGCCAGAATCCTGTTTGACTTCTGTCCACTATTTCTGTGGAAAAATTAGCATCACTCAACATTTCATTGATTAGCAACTCTAGGGCATTTCTGCGAAACCATTTTCTATCTTGTTTAATGGTGTTAATACCTTTAATCACTATTTCAAGTTTATCATTTGCGTAGAAAATACCTGTTACGCCTTGTTTAATGGCCGCAATTTCAAAGTCTAAATTACTACTTGCATTGAAAAAGATAATCTTTATTAAATTTTTGTATTTTAAAACTGGAACTTGTTGAATTGAATTTTTGTTAATTGTTTTACAATCAACAAAAATCACATCGAAAGATGCAATGTAATCAGATTTTGGGCAAAAGTTTCCAACTTGTAAATCAAATCCACAGGCATCTACAAGATCTAGAAAGTGGTTTAATTTACAGTGCCGCTTTTTGTGGATATCTTCTTTTTGAGGAGAAATTACAAACGCTCTATTTCCTTGCATAGCTTAGAGTCCTTTGAGAGTTTACTCTCTTTATTATTATGACGCTTAACGAGTTTGTAACACTCAGAATACATACATGGACCCATAAGTTCAATAAAATAAGGTAAAAAAAATATGCTCGAATTTGTTTGTTATTTGTACATTTGTCTGAGGTGAAATAAAGTAAATTAAATTAGTTACTTACACAGAATTGAGAAAATGAGTCGAGGTTATTGATAAATGAATCTATGATTTTTACAATTCATTTTTAAGCGAATTTTTGACTAAATTTAGATAGTTTTATGGTGTTTTTAAATTATTTGAAATATCACGTTTCATGACAATACGAGGGTTGTCATTTAGGTTGAAAATCAACAATGGGTACTAGTGTTTAGAGGCTTCAGTAAAATTCGAAAATTGTGTTACGATCTTCAAATCGAATAAATGCATTAACAGACTCTCTTAAAAAGTCTGTTTTTATCCTCCATATATAATGCTTTATAGATAATTATCAAAAGTTTATTGTGTGGCAAAAGGTTTATACTGATTAGCAATTTCAGTGTTAGGCCACTGTTTATATAATAAAATAGCTGCTCAGTTGGCAGTAAATTCATCCAAGAACTTAGCGTTAACGCTTACTAATTTAAAAGGCCCGTTTGATGTCAGGATTAGATCGACAAGTATTACAATCACTCCCTAAAGAAGTTCGTTTACCAAAATATAACTTGGAAACAACTACCCGTGGCATTGTACATTTAGGACCGGGTGCATTTCATCGTGCTCATCAAGCTGTGTATACCGATTTAGCTATGTCTGAACAAGGCGGGAACTGGAAGATTGATGGTGTATCCTTACGTAGTAAAGATCTACGAGACAAGTTAGCCGGCCAAGATAATTTATATTCATTAATGGTGTTGGATGAAGCTCCCTATGTACAAATTGTAGGAGCGTTTAACCAAATGTTTGTGTTAGGCGAACAGCGGCAACAAGTGATGGATGCAATGACCGATGCTGCTACCCATATTATTTCGTTAACCGTAACTGAAAAGGGCTATTGCCTTAATAGTAAAGGCGAGCTTGATAGGCAAAATTCTGACATTAAACATGATTTGGCGACACCTGAAGCCCCGGTTTCTGCCATTGGCCTTTTAGTGGCTGCATTGAACCTAAGATTTGCCGAACAGAACAGTGAATTAACTATTATTAGCTGCGACAATGTATCGGGCAATGGAGATAAACTGGCTAAAGCCGTGTTGACTTTTGCTGCAGAGATATCCAGCTCTTTGAGTCAATGGATAGAAAAGAATATTTGTTTCCCCAACACTATGGTAGACAGTATCACGCCAGCTACAAATGATGAGTTGAGAGAGAAAACTCAACAGGAAATTGGTGTGGAAGATGCTTGGCCTATTCAGCGAGAGTCTTTTAGCCAATGGGTAATTGAAGATAAATTCAGTGGTCCTAGACCTGCTTGGGATAAGGTGGGGGTTACCTTTACTGATGATGTGCATCAGTACGAAAAGGCAAAACTACGAGTGTTAAATGGTACACACTCAACTTTGGCTTATTTAGGGAGTTTATGTGGACTGGAAACGGTTTATTCAGCAATCAGTTTACCTGCAATAGAGCAGTTCATAAAAAAATTACTGTCCCAAGAAATTGTTCCATCAATTGGAAATTCAGATAGCATGAATTTAGAACAGTATGCCGAAGATATTATTCACCGATATCACAATAAGAATATTCGTCATCTGTTGGCACAAATAGCTTGGGATGGCTCACAAAAACTGCCATTTCGTATACTTAACCCGATTAGAGATAACCTGCAAAATCAGCGCAGTATCAAACTGCTTTGTGTTCCTGTAGCTGCTTGGTGCTTATTTGTTGGCAAACGTTACCAAGAGCAACAAGAGTTAGTTGATCCTATGGCACAAAGCTTACTCAAACTAGCACAGAAGCATGCTGATGATCCCCTGCAATTAACTGATGCAATCTTGGATTTAACCGCCATATTTGATGATTTGTCGAGCAATGAGGTGTTTAGAAGCATAGTTAAAGATCATGTATCGACCTTGTCCACTATCAATCAACAAAATTTGACGGATTGTTTGAACCGTTTAGAAGAATGAGTTTTCGCTTTTAGCGCTCATTCATCTGCATGTGGAAGTTTATGGGTATGTATAGAATGAAAAATGCGTTGCTAGTTTAATTGACCGTAACCTAAACATTCATTGCTTAATTTCAAAAATAGTAATAGATGTAATGATTCTGGTTTGAAAACGTTGAATTTAACGGTGTTGAACTAAGCTTATGATGTAATGCTTTCTATACTTTACCTTGCAACTCAGTGTTGACGTACGTATACTATGCGCATCTTTTGAGACGGGCTCCCTCTGAATTGGATAGTAACGTCTCGATTAGTTGGTTTAACTGACTAAGAAACTGCAAGAAAAGATACTGATTTTTCCAGAATTACCTTATTAGGTGAGTCGATTCTTGCGACCACTTATTCGACGGTCCGCACAACATCTGTTTCGCGTTTCGCATTCAGTTTGTTAAGCAGCCATAAGAGTTGAATAGTGGGTTAGGGTCCAGAAACAAAAAGCCCCGCTTGTCCGGGGCTTTTTGTTGTTATTATTGGTTTACTATATCTGGGCTTTTCGCCCTTTTTTTGTATTTGGAGCTTTATTTTTGTCACAACTTGAACAAAAACTCACGGATATGCTAGTTGCACCAGTTGAAGCTACAGGCTTTGAGCTGGTGGGAGTAGAATTTGTTCGTGCCGGAAAACACTCAACTATGCGTGTCTATATAGATCATCCCGATGGTATTACTGTTGAGAATTGCGCTGATGTGAGTTTACAGGTGAGTGCAGTGCTAGATGTGGAAGACCCCATTAGTACTGAATATAACCTAGAAGTGTCATCACCAGGCATGGATAGACCGCTTTTTAAAGAAGCCCACTATCAACAGTGCGTTGGTGAGGTTGTGGCAATACGGTTGCGTATGCCAATGAATGATAGAAGAAACTTTAAAGGTACATTGTTAAGTGTAGACAATGGAAATTTAACGGTAGAAGTTGATGGTCAAGAATTCGTTTTAGCCGTGGCAAATATCGAAAAAGGTAATTTGGTTCCAACATTTTAAGAAAGATTCATATTAGCGCTTTCTTAGGGAAGCAATCAGTGAGGCAACGATGAATAAAGAAATTTTGTTAGTGGCAGAAGCCGTTTCAAATGAAAAACAGGTTCCCAAAGAGAAAATCTTTGAGGCATTAGAATATGCTATTGCCAGCGCTACTAAAAAGAAGAATGAAGGCGAAATTGAAGTAAGAGTAAATATCGACCGTGAAACTGGTGATTTTGATACTTTTCGCCGCTGGGTAGTTATTCCTGATGATCAGGTACAAGAAAACCCGTATGCAGAAATTACCTTTTCTGCAGCCCAAGTGGATGATCCCGAAATTCAATTGGGTGAATTTATAGAAGATCAGATTGAATCAATTAAATTTGACCGTATCACTACGCAAACAGCTAAACAGGTTATCGTGCAAAAAGTACGTGAAGCCGAGCGAGCACAAATGATTGCGGAATACGAAGATCGTGTTGGTGATTTGGTTACAGGTACAGTGAAAAAGGTGAATCGCGACAACGTTATTATCGACTTAGGTAATAATGCTGAAGGGGTTATTTACCGTGACGATATGCTTCCTCGCGAAACTTTCCGCCCAGGTGACAGAGTACGTGGTTTGTTATACGTAATCCGTCCTGAAGCTCGCGGTGCACAGTTATTTATTAGCCGAACACATCCAGATATGTTGGTTGAATTGTTCCGTATCGAAGTGCCGGAAATCGCTGAAGAAACGTTAGAAATTAAAGCCGCTGCCCGTGATCCAGGTTCACGAGCTAAAATTGCTGTGAAAACTAACGACAAGCGCTTGGACCCTGTAGGGGCTTGCGTAGGAATGCGTGGTTCTCGTGTGCAAGCCGTTTCTGGTGAACTTGGCGGTGAGCGTGTTGACATCGTGTTGTGGGATGAGAATCCAGCGCAATTCGTCATCAATGCTATGGCTCCTGCAGAAGTAGCATCAATCGTGGTTGACGAAGATGCCGGTTCAATGGATGTCGCTGTTGAAGCAGACAACCTAGCACAGGCAATTGGTCGTAGTGGTCAAAACGTACGCTTAGCCAGCCAGTTAACTGGTTGGACACTCAATGTAATGACCGTTGAAGACTTAAACTCTAAACACGAAGAGGAAAATTCGAAAGTGTTAGGCGTGTTTATTGAAAGTCTTGATATTGACGAAGATTTCGCTGCCGTTTTGGTTGACGAAGGATTCTCAACAGTCGAAGAAATCGCTTATGTTCCAGCTAATGAATTGTTAGCCATCGAAGGTTTCGATGAAGACATGGTTGAAGAACTTCGTGGTAGAGCAAGAGCGGCATTAACCACACAAGCTTTGGCAAATGAAGAGTCACTTGAAGCTTCTGAGCCAAAAGAAGAATTACTAAACCTCGAAGGTATGGAGCGCCATGTGGCCTACGTACTAGCAAGTAGAGGAATTACAGACCTTGAGGGCTTAGCCGAACAAGGTACTGATGAAATCAGTGATATTGAAGAACTAGACGAAGAAAAAGCCGGACAGCTAATAATGGCTGCACGTAACATCGTTTGGTTTAGTGAAGAATAAGTAAGATCAACAAGAGGAATACAGCTATATGGCAGAAGTCTCCATCGAAAAACTAGCCACCGACATAGGCACTCAAGTTGATCGCTTAGTTCAGCAGTTTGCAGACGCAGGTTTAACAAAAAAAGCGGGTGATATGATCACCGAAGATGAAAAACGTCAATTGCTTGATCACCTGAGTAAATCTCACGGTGGCAATGGTTCGGAAGGACCAAAGCGCATGACCTTGCAACGCAAGACTACTAGTACGTTAAGTGTTGGTAAGTCAAAAGCTGTTAAAGTTGAAGTACGTAAAAAACGTACTTATGTTAAACGCACTGATGTTGAAGAAGCGCGTTTAGCAGAAGAAGAAGCTAAGCGTAAAGCGCAAGAAGCGCAGGAAAAACTTGAAGCAGAGAAAAAAGCTGCTGAAGAAGCGAAAAAAGCAGCTGAAGAAAAAGCAGTAAAAGCGGCAGAAGCCAAAGCGAAAGCAGAAGCTGAAAAAGCGGCAAGAATTGAGCAAGCGAAAAAAGAAGCTGCTGCTCGTCAAAAAGAAGAAGTGCAGTTGTCTCCAGAAGAAAAGGCCGCTCAGGAAGAAGCAAGAGCAGAAGCTGAGCGTATTCGCAAACTTCAGGAAGATGAAGCACAACGTAAACTTGAAGAAGACGCTAAGAAAGCGGCTGAAGAAGCAAAACGTTTAGCAGAAGAAAATGAGCGTCGTTGGAAAGAAGAAGAAGAACGTCGTAAAAAGCAAGAAGCTGAAGAAGTGCATGTACACTCTAACCGTTATGCTCAAGAAGCAGAAGATGAAGAAGATGCGCAAGTAGAGCGCGGATCTCGTCGTCGTAAGAAATCGAAAAAGAATGCTGGTGCTGACCTTAAGCATGGCTTCAACAAACCAGCTCAACCCGTAGAACGTATTGTTCGTATTGGTGAAACTATCAGTGTTGGCGAACTTGCTAGCAAAATGGCAATTAAAGCCACTGAAGTAATCAAAGCGATGATGAAAATGGGTGAAATGGTTACCATTAACCAAGTATTGGACCAAGACACTGCGGTATTAGTAGTAGAAGAAATGGGTCACAAATATGAATTGGTCAATGACAACGCATTAGAAGACGAATTGTTAGCTGATAAAGCGTCTGGCGATAAAGAAAACAGAGCGCCAGTGGTTACCATCATGGGTCACGTTGACCATGGTAAAACCTCGTTGTTGGATTACATTCGTAGAGCGAAAGTTGCCGATGGCGAAGCTGGTGGTATTACCCAGCATATTGGTGCTTACAGCGTTGAAACTGATAATGGTCGAATTGCCTTCTTAGATACTCCTGGACACGCCGCGTTTACTGCAATGCGTGCTCGTGGAGCAGTAGCAACAGATATCGTTATCTTGGTTGTTGCCGCAGACGATGGCGTAATGCCACAAACAAAAGAAGCTGTTCAGCATGCAAAAGCTGCTGGCGTACCTTTGATTGTTGCGGTTAACAAAATGGATAAAGAAGCTGCCGATCCAGATCGTGTTAAGACTGAATTATCGCAACTTGAAGTTATTTCAGAAGAATGGGGTGGTGAACACCAATTCGTAAACGTATCTGCTAAAACAGGTATGGGCATCGATGAGCTTCTAGAAGCGATTTCTTTGCAAGCTGAATTACTTGACTTACAAGCTGTACCAACTGGCCCTGCAAAAGGTATCGTTATTGAATCTCGCCTTGATAAAGGTCGCGGCCCTGTGGCTTCGGTACTGGTTCAAGAAGGTGAGTTGAAAGCTGGCGACATTCTATTATGCGGAATCGAATACGGTCGTGTTCGTGCCATGCGTGATGAAAATGGCCATGAAGTAACAGTTGCCGGTCCATCTACACCAGTAGAAGTGCTTGGTTTATCCGGTGTGCCTATTGCCGGTGAAGACGCATTAGTTGTGCAAGATGAGCGTAAAGCCCGTGAAGTT
The DNA here is from genome assembly GCF_039982535.1 of Aliiglaciecola sp. Classification (NCBI taxonomy): domain Bacteria; kingdom Pseudomonadati; phylum Pseudomonadota; class Gammaproteobacteria; order Alteromonadales; family Alteromonadaceae; genus Aliiglaciecola; species Aliiglaciecola sp. The sequence continues at coordinate 136,259 of NZ_JBDWYG010000069.1, read as the reverse complement.
GCGAGCAAACGTCATACTAAACAACGTGATTTGAAATTAGCTAAACAACAAAAAGCCAAGCTTGAAAACATGTTTGCAAACATGGAAGCCGGTGATGTTAGTGAACTGAATGTGGTACTAAAAGCCGACGTTCAGGGCTCAGTAGAAGCAATTTCAGAATCCTTAACCAAACTTTCTACTGATGAAGTAAAAGTCATTATTGTAGGCAGTGGTGTTGGTGGTATTACTGAAACTGATGCTAGCTTAGCCGCAGCTTCTAGTGCCATTGTGGTTGGTTTTAACGTTCGTGCCGATGCGACAGCTAGACGCATAATTGAAGCTGAAGAAATCGACTTACGTTACTACAGTGTTATTTATGACCTGATAGATGAAGTTAAACAAGCAATGAGCGGTATGCTTGCACCTGAGTTCAAACAACAAATTATTGGTTTGGCTGAAGTACGTGATGTATTTAAATCACCGAAAATTGGTGCAATCGCTGGTTGTATGGTAACTGAAGGTAACATTAAACGTAGTGCGCCTATTCGTGTACTTCGTGAAAACGTAGTTATCTATGAAGGTGAACTTGAATCACTTCGCCGCTTCAAAGACGACGTACAAGAAGTACGTAACGGTATGGAATGTGGTATCGGCGTGAAGAACTACAACGATGTTAAGGTCGGTGACCAAATCGAAGTATTCGAAACCGTAGAAGTAAAACGCGAAATATAACCCTCGCGTTTCAATTAGAATTAAAACGGGGGCTTAAGCCTCCGTTTTTGACTGGAATTTAGGAGTGTCAGTATGGCTAGAGAATTTTCCCGCACTGAACGAGTTGGACAGCAAATCCACAAAGAAGTGGCCAGCATTTTCCAAAATGAATTTAAAAACCGTGATCCACGTTTAGGCATGGTGACTGTGTCTGGGGTTGATGTCTCTCGAGATTTAGCCCACGCAAAAGTCTATGTGACTTTTTTCGAAACAGATGAAGAAAAACTGAAATTGTTTAATCAAATTTTGGAAGATAACAAAGGCTTTATTCGCACTTTGTTAGCTAAACGTATGCGTATGCGTGCAGTTCCAGCTTTGAAATTTTATCAAGACACGTCAATCACCGAAGGTATTCGTATATCCACTTTAGTGTCACAAACACTGAATGAGGATAAAGAGCGAGCCTTAAAAGCTGGGCGTGATTTAGATAAAGAAGATCAGGACACGGACGACAATAACTAATGGCGAGAAAGCGTAAAGGGCGTGCCATTGATGGCATGTTACTCCTCGACAAGCCGTTAGGTTTATCCTCTAACGATGCACTGCAAAAGGTTAAGCGTTGTTTTAATGCTGCAAAAGCTGGCCACACGGGTGCCCTTGACCCTCTGGCAACAGGAATGTTACCTATTTGTTTAGGAGAAGCTACCAAGTTTTCACAGTTTCTTCTGGATGCAGATAAAACCTATTCAGTTACAGCCACTTTGGGTGTGCGTACGACAACGTCTGATGCTGATGGTGAGATTGTTGAGAGCAAACCTGTAGAGGTTAGCAAAGCAGAAATTGAAAAAGCCTGTTTGAGCTTTGTGGGAACGTCGGATCAAGTACCCTCCATGTTTTCGGCCTTAAAGTACCAAGGTAAACCCCTTTATTTTTATGCCAGACAAGGTATTGAAGTACCCAGGGAAGCCCGGAAAATCACTATCTTTTCGCTGCAAATTGAAAAGATTGAAGGCCATAAAGTGGATATGATTGTGCATTGCAGTAAAGGCACTTATATTCGCTCTTTGGTTGATGATATTGGCCAACTTTTAGGGTGTGGCGCTTTTGTTAGTCGTTTACATCGCTCTAAAGTAGCCGACTATCCTGCTGATAAAGTCATAACCTTAGATGCATTATTGGCTATGCGACAGGTCATTAATGATAATGAATTGGATATTATGGATGACAGCAGTTTTGAGGCCATGGATGCCTTGTTATTAGCCATGGATTCACCGGTCAAAACTCTGCCTGCAGTTGAACTGGAGCCTGAGCGAGCAAGTTATTTTTGCAATGGTAATCCAGTCAATCCTAAACAAAAATTATCGATGCCATTAGATTCTCAAGTGAGAGTTTATTGCGATGATCTATTTTTAGGGGTAGGTTTCATTGATGATAACCTACAGATTGCTCCTAAACGTCTAGTGGTAAGATAAATCCTTCTGCACTAACAATCTAATGTTAAGTGAATCAATACTCAGGGCAAGCAGTTAATTTAACACTGTTTCCCCTGAGTTTTTTTATGGGTGACAATCACTCTTGAATGATAACTTGGCTAATAATAACTGCATCGGTTACTTTAAAAGGTGATGCCATAATATCCTCACTGCGAGGTGTTAATTGCATAAAATGTTGTGCTAAGTCTCGACTTGTTTCCACTAAACGTAATTGTGCTGGTTGACTATCAGGACGATATTTTATTTTTACCTCAATGGGCTGCATGTCAGTTACAACATAGTACATCACCGAGTTATTCTGTTTTCTACTGCCTAATATGTCGAATGCTTTTTGGTTAATGGACAATGCAAACACATCTAAAGGTGTATCACTTATAATTTGAATTGAATTAAGAGGGCGGTTGGGTTCGATTTTCAGTGTGAGTTGGCTGATATCATTTTCATCTACTGAGTGAGTTACCACTACATTTGTGGGTTGGATATCAAGTTTTTTAGTTTGGCTAGCATAATGGGCAGAACGACTCGTTCTATCTGAAACTAAGCCCTTTAAATCACTCGTGTCAGTGTCCTTAAGCGTAAAAAAAGGTTGAACAAAACTATCTAAATGTTGGTTATAGGAAAATAACCTAGCTTGGTTTGACTCAGTATCGTATAGGTAATTAATACTGCTTGGCTTTTTTCGATCCTCAGAATAATCAGCGTTGAGGTGAATGCCTACAAAACTAATAAATGCGCCCGCTAAACAAAATAACTGAATACTTCTGAGACCTTTGATAATAAAAAATATTGGCAGTAAGGTCATCAGTAACATCGTGGTCATTATTGTAGCGATAGCTAAATTTGGAAGCCCTAGTCCTACCACAATCGTCGGTATCAGAGGCGATATTATGACTAAACCGGGTAAACTAAAAAGAGTATAGGTAATGACTTTTCTGTTTGCCGTGGTTCTGTATCGAAGAATATTGCCAAAAATTGCCAGTGGAGCGACGGCTAAAATAATAAAGAAGCCCGCTCCCGTTAGAAAAATACCAATTAAAATATTAATGACAATCCACAGGGCAATAATAGGCAAATACCATTCAACTATTCTTATGCTTGGAAACCGTTTAGCGAATACTTGGTAGGTGAAAAAGCCCATACAAATGGTAAGCAAAATAGCGGTAGCTAATATGTAGTGACCGCCGTAGGGGAACCTTTGCGGTATGTCATTGAATTGCGGATAAAACCAAACTAAGACATGCCAACCTACTAAGCCTATAGCGATTGCGAAAATAATATTTAGGATAATGGGGAAAGTGGCTATTAATACAGACTTCAATTTAATCCGTCTTTTGTTAATGGCGCTAATGGACATCATTAAAAATACCAGTGCCACTAAAATACTTATGGGCAGTACCCATAAAAACGGATAGTCATAGAGCGCAATATTAGCAAAATTAAAATACACCACATCTTTGTTAGTGGTGAGTTTTTCTAAATCTGAATTAGCAAAGTAGGGTAATAATGCCGATAAATAGCTAATTTGATGATTAAGGCTAGACGCATCTAACCTCTCTGGAGTGTCTTGGGCAGTATGGTAATCGAAATGATCATCAATAAAGGCAAAGTTTAAGCCGTTGATGTCAGCTTCTTCTCTAAATACAGTGAGATCGGTATCATTTGGCAACATTTTATAAATGCTATACATCAAAGAATTAGCCGTAGGGTTGGATAACTTAGCATCAACTAACCCTTCCAATATATTTTTGTTACCGTGATTGGTTTCCAATAAGGTAAAGCTTGGTCCCCCAGAACCTCGTGCTTCAAAGTTTAGAATTAAGCCAATTTTATCTGCTAAGGGATGTTCTTTGACAAAACCTTGCGCGCCAAGTAAACCTTGTTCTTCGGCATCGGTAAAAATAATATAAATATCGTTGCTGTGGGTTAATCCACTGTTTAAAAATGCGCGGGTTGCTTCAATTATTGCCGCCACGCCACTGCCAGCGTCACTTGCACCATGAGAATAGCCGTTGGCCGAATCGTAATGGGACATTAAGGCTAAAGCTTTATTCCCCTTTGAAGGTGTTGTAGCTGGTATCTTGGCAATAATGTTAGATACAGTTGAAGCCACAAAATAGTTTGATCGCAACCCCAAGGTTGTTTGCACTTCGACCTCTAAATCTAACTCTTCTAACTGATTGACTAAATAGTCTCGAACCTTGGCATGTCCGCTAGAGCCGGTGAAGTGGGGGAGTTCACTAATGTTAGCTATGTGAGCCCAAGTATTGGTAATGGATATAGTCTCGTCAGCTATTTTATATTGAGCATCATCAGCGGGTTTTTGTGCATTCCAGGTCCATACTACTGTAAATACAATTGCCATCACTACGAGGAAACTATAAAGCCTTGAAGCTGTCATTTCATATTGAGCCATGGCATTCCTTGGTAAAATTTGCCGTATACTTGCTAGGCTACGGGGGCTGATAACTATTAGTTTAATGTAGAATAAAAAAGCAACAAATTCGAGTTAGATTAATTAAAGCATCACTCAGGTTCTATAATCAGTATTTGTCGGTAATTTACCTTGATAAAAATAGCGGCATCGCTATAATACGCCCTCTTTCGACTCCGCTGAATTAGTGATCGGCGAGTCTTTATTAAATTTGGAGAAAAATATGTCACTAACTACTCAAGAAACAGCACAAATAATTGCCGACTTCGGTGTTAAAGAAGGTGATACTGGTTCACCTGAAGTACAAGTTGCTTTATTGACTAACAACATCAATAAATTGCAAGGTCACTTCGCTGATCATAAGAAAGACCATCACTCACGTCGTGGTTTGTTACGTATGGTTAGCCAACGTCGTAAGTTACTTGATTACCTTAAAGGTAAAAATGTAGAGCGTTATCAAGACCTTATCAAACGTTTAGGTCTACGTCGTTAATTCGATTTGATAGCATAAAAAAGGCGCTTAATAGCGCCTTTTTTGATCCAGTTTAAAAATTCTATTGGGCTAATGTCGAGCTTGTTGCTGGTTGAAAAATTCTTCACGTTCAGTCTCAGTCAGAATTCCAACGAAAGGTGAGTGACGTCGTAATTTATTCATCCGCTCATTTTCAACACATAGTTGTGAGACTAAACTGGACATATCACCTTTCAGTTCCAGAACTGACCACCAATCTAAATATAAGCCTCGATAAATTAATCCAGCATTGAATCGTGACTCAAGTTTCTCTTCAACTTTGTTGATCATCTCGGGGGACTGCAAAAGCTTTTCACCAATACGTTGATGGATAGCCAACAAATTTTCGTCAATGGCATTGCGCTGTTTAGTATTGTTTCGCGATACTCTCATGGGTTAACCTCCAAATAGATATGGAACCCGTTATTGGTTTTCATCTAATAAAGGCGCGAGCATTGATTCTAAGCCGTTAAGTTTTATTTCATACATCAATGCCAGTTGTTCTCCTAGTTTTCCTGCTGGAAAGCCTTTTTGATGAAACCAGACTAAATAGGGCTCAGGTAAGTGCAGCAGTTTTCGGCCTGCATACTTGCCAAATGGCATTGTTTGGTTGACTGCTTGTTTTATGACTGTTGGATCAAACATTTGCTTGTTTCATTCTAATCTTGTTGTAATGAGTTTTGTTGGGTATCCCAAAGCTTTTTATATAAATCATGCTGCTGTAAAAGCTCTTTATGCGTGCCTTGTTCTACTACGTTTCCTTTTTCTAGTACAACAATTTTGTCAGCATCTATGATTGTGGAAAGACGATGAGCAATGACCAAACTTGTATGCCCCTTAGATACGTCTTTAATGGCATCTAAGATCGCTTTTTCTGATTGGCTGTCTAACGAAGACGTCGCTTCATCAAAAACTAAAATAGGGGGCCTTTTTAAAATGGTTCTGGCTATTGCAACCCGTTGTTTTTCACCACCAGAAAGTTTTAGTCCACGTTCGCCCACTTGGGTTTGAGCGCCTTTAGGTAAACTGTCTACAAACTTTCGGAGATGGGCTAAGTCTATCGCTTGATTCACTTCTTCATCGCTAGCGGTAGGCCGGCCATAACGTACATTTTCGAATATGCTGTCATTAAATAAAACTGTATCCTGGGGCACTATTCCAATGGCTTTTCGTAAGGACTGTTGGGAAACTTGACTGATATCTTGGTCATCGATCAGTATCTTTCCCTTTGTTACATCGTAGAAGCGAAATAGTAGTTTTACGATAGTCGATTTTCCAGCACCGCTTTCACCGACCACGGCGACTTTTTCTCCAGCTCCTATGGTGAATGAGAGGTTATCTAAAATAGGGCGGTCGGGATGATAGCTGAATCCGACATTGCTAAAGGTGATCTCGGCACCATTGACCTTTAAAGCCGTATCGTCATGCTCATTTTTAACTGTGGCGGACTTGCCAAGTAAACTAAATAAATTTTCAATGTTCGCCAACGAACCTCGAATTTCTCGATATACAAACCCCAAAAAATTTAAGGGCATAAATATTTGCATGGTAAATGCGTTGATCAATACAAAATCACCAATGGTCATCTTACCATCGGCAACACCATAGGCAGCCATGGCCATCATCGATGTCATGGCAATGGCAATAATTAATGCCTGTCCACCATTTAGCGCAAATAATGATAGTCTGTTTTTGCGTCTGGCCGATTCCCAGCCAGCTAAGTCATTATCATACCGATTGGCTTCATAAGCTTCATTATTGAAGTACTTGACGGTTTCATAATTGAGGAGGCTATCAATGGCTCGTGTATTGGTACTGGAGTCAGCAAGATTGACTTCACGTACATATTTAGTTCGCCAGTCAGTGGCTTTCATTGAAAATGTGACATAAAACACCACTGAAAGAAGGATAACGATGGCGAAGTTAAATCCATAGTTATAAAACAGTAAGCCAACTACCATGGCGATTTCAATTAGCGTAGGGCCAATATTAAAAACCATAAAACGCATAAGAAAACTTATGCCACTGGTACCTCTTTCGATGTCTCTGGTGAGTCCGCCAGTTTGTCGATTCAGGTGAAAGTCTAAGTCTAGGCTATGTAGATGCTCAAACACACGTAACCCAACTCGACGCATGGCTCGCTCTGTCACTCTGCCGAATAGGGTATCTCTAATTTCACCAAATAAAACATTAGCAAGGCGCAATGCACCGTAGGCAACGATCAGCGCAATGGGAGCGAGAATTAGCTGCTCTGTTTTTGAATTTAAGCTATCCACAGTGTGTTTTAGCACAAAAGGCAAACCGACACTGGCTAACTTGGCGGCCACTAAACAAACAAAGGCAAGTAAAACCCGTTGTTTAAACTCTAATAAGTAAGGCCATAGTTGCTTGAGAACTAGCCAGTTAACAGGAGTATCAGGATCAATTGGTATTCTTCGTGAACGCATATTGTTGCTGCAGGAATAAAACGTAGGGTCAGTTTATCAGAAAAGCTCACTCACTGATTGACGGTTTTACAAGAACCTCAATTTTCCGGGCGCTAGAGTCCATATGCTGCTTTAGCGCGAATTGAACCAGCTTAAGCGCTCTCGTGTAACATTTCTCTGACTTTTTGATAGCGTTCAAATTGCTCATCATTAAGTTCACCGTTCTCAATCACACGAATACAATTATCGATTAGTTTTTGAATCGAAATATCGGATTTATTGGTGTTCTCATTCATCGTGATAGCTTGTAGCAAATTTAAAGCAATGGCGATATTTTTGGGCATTACCGTAAAAGCTTGTCTGAAAACACGTAACGCATCTTCTAAGTCACCTCGTCGATAAAAGGCAACCGCAGTGTTGTTAAGCTCTTTAGGTGTTTGTTTAATGGTTGAGCGTTCTTGTTTTTCTTGTTTTACATAATGCAAAAATAGACTACCTTGCTTTTCGTCTTTTTTACATCTTTGCTCAATTACATCCATTATATTGTTTGATTTTTCATACAGCCCTAACTCATGAAATGCTTTCGCTTTGTCTAACAGGGCATCCATACTTTCTAATTCCCAGTTTTCTTCAGCTAGCTGATCAAGTAAGGCTTTGGCATTTTCTTTTTCGTCTTGTAAATAAAGAAGACGGGCATCAATCACTTTAATTTGATCGTTAAGTTCGGCTTTAGGAAAAGCAGACTTAAATTGTTTTACATATTCGTTGGCTTGCTTAAGTAAATTATAAGTTTCACTTTCATCGGCTGTCATGGCGAAGTCAATTCCGGCGCGCGCAACGTTTAAATAGTTTTCTGGCTTATCATGAATTGAGTCTTTGGCAAAACGAACAATTTTTTTGGCAGCATCAAATTGTGTTTCATAATCATGGGTAATACGCGATAAATCTAGCGCGGTCTTATGCCGTCTAATATTACGTGGCGATATTTCTGTTGCCATCACAACGCATTCTAAAGCCACATCAAAGTCTTTTTGTTTGATATGCAGTGCAGATAATAAATCATAAGCGGCTAACTGGGAGTCCGACTTAAACGCTAATTCAAGGACTAACTTTTCAGCTTCGTCATCTTCATTTAAACGTATATGGGCATTCACTAAGCCTAATTGCGCCCAGGTAAAAGACTGCACGTTAATAATGGCTTGATAAAACTCTTTTGCTTGCTCGTAATGACCGCAGGCTAATAATAACTCTCCCTTTGTTTTAAGGGCGAGGGGGAAAAATTCAGCATTTTTGGGCTCAGATAAAAATAACTCTACTTCTGCAAGTGCTTTAGATAGCTGCCCTTTACCCATATAGCGATAAACTTTTTTGAGGGCACGCTTTCTTACTAATACCTTGGTTAAGCGTTTATCTAAATCATTTACAGTAAAGGGTTTGGCGAGAAAGTCATCGGGTTGCAATTCGACAATGCTATGGACTAAATCTGAGGTGGTATCGGCACTAATAAAAATAAATGCAGTACTAGGCTCTAGTTCGCCATTATGTTTTAACTGATCGTACAGATGATAGCCATCGTGATCTTTTTTCAAGTTGTATGAGCAAATGATAAGATCATAGTGTTCATGCCTGATTTTATTCAATGCATGTTGAGCTCTATCCACATAAGTAATCTGGTTAAAACCCAGTTCTTCTAAAGAGTATTTCATATAGCCTTTAGCTAAAACTTGATCATCGACGACCAGTACTTTTGTTTCTTTCGATATCTGGGGATTCATAAGCCAATAAATTTGCAAACAGATGACTAGGTTATCGTACTTTTTACGATTTTGATAAGGTCTTTTTGCTATCCAAGGTTAAAAATTTTGACCTGAATCAACGGAATAAGCTTTATTACAGCACTTCTATTTAATAAAAGAGTATGGGGGCAATATCAATAATTTTCGCAAATGAGTCTTTCAGTTACTTACCTACTAGGTAAAGCATGAACTATGGCTGTTTAGTTTTAATCTGGCTAGAAATAGAGAAATAGAGAAATAGAGAAATAGATATTTTAAAATATGGGGAAAAAGATGGTGGACGCTACTGCCGGCTCGGTCTGAAAGACTTGACCAGTGACCCTCGCCTAAAGATTTTGAAACATGGAAAAAGATGGTGGACGCTACTGGGCTTGAACCAGTGACCCTCGCCTTGTAAGGGCGATGCTCTCCCAACTGAGCTAAGCGTCCATATTTTGTGTTGAACCAGTGACCCTCGCCCTTCTTTTGTAAAAGGCGGTGATGCTTGCTCTTCTTTCTAACTGAGCTAAGCGTCCATTTTGAACTTTTAAATCTTGCAGAAAATTGGTGGACGCTACTGGGCTTGAACCAGTGACCCTCGCCTTGTAAGGGCGATGCTCTCCCAACTGAGCTAAGCGTCCAATTTTCTTCTTTACTTGCTGTGCTTGGCAAGTGGAGCGCTATTATAGATATGCGACTTAGACTGTCAACCCTAATCTATAAAAATATTGTTTAAATGGTGAATTTCTATCCATTTGGCTATTTTGCCGAGTGATTTATGTACAAATGGCCTTAAAAAAGTCGTTTATCGTGGATTAGTTTTTAAAATTGGTTTTTTTTAGCCTACGTAGACTGGTAAACTTCGCGCACTTAATTAAAAAGGAAACAATAATGTCCGTGATCACCCGATTTGCTCCCAGTCCCACCGGTTATTTACATGTAGGAGGTGCAAGAACAGCACTTTATTCATGGTTATATGCCAAGAGTAAAGGAGGTAAGTTTGTATTGCGGATTGAAGATACTGATATTGAGCGTTCCACCCAAGCGGCAATAGATGCCATTTTGGAAGGAATGGATTGGTTAGGTTTGGATTATGATGATGGACCTTACTATCAGACTAAACGTTTTGACCGTTATAAAGAATTGATTGATCAACTGCTAAGTGAAGGAAAAGCCTATAAGTGTTTTATGAGCTCTGCAGAATTAGATGATATTCGTGAAAAGCAAATGGCTGCCGGTGAAAAACCTCGTTATCCAGGAACTTGGCGCGACAGAACAGATCATCCAGAAGATCAGCCTTTTGCTATTCGCTTTAAAAACCCGTTAGAAGGCACTGTCGTAATCAATGACCATATCCGTGGCAAGATAGAAATCGCTAATGCCGAATTAGACGACTTAATCATTCAGCGTAGTGACGGTACTCCTACTTATAATTTCTGCGTTGTCGTTGATGATTGGGATATGGGAATCTCTCATGTGGTCAGAGGGGAAGACCATATTAATAATACTCCTCGTCAAATAAACATATTAAAAGCGCTAGGTGCGCCTGTACCAGAATATGCTCACGTATCGATGATTTTAGGTGATGATGGTAAAAAACTGTCTAAACGACATGGTGCCGTGGGTGTCATGCAGTATAGAGATGATGGTTACCTTCCCCAAGCATTGTTGAATTACCTGGTTCGTTTGGGATGGTCCCATGGCGACCAAGAAATTTTCTCCAAACAAGAAATGATCGATTTGTTTGATTTAGATTCCATTGGTCAATCAGCGTCGGCATTTAACACTGATAAACTTATTTGGTTAAATCAGCATTACATTAAAACGTTACCGGCAGCTGAAGTTGCAGAGCATGCCAAATGGCATTTTCAGCAACAAAACATCGATATAAATAACGGACCTAGTCTTGAAGCGGTTATTGAAGCGCAGGCTGATCGAGTGAAAACCTTGGTTGAGTTAGCCCAGATTAGTCGATACTTTTATGAAGAGTACGAAGAGTTTGATGCTAAGGCCGCGAAAAAACATTTACGTCCTGTTGCTAAAGAAGCGTTAGTGTTAGTTAAAGAAAAATTATCGACTATTGCTGATTGGACTCCTGAGTCAATTCAGAACGCAATTAATGAAACTGCGGAAGAATTAGAGATTGGTATGGGTAAAGTGGGTATGCCGTTACGAGTGGCTGTTACAGGGGCAGGGAACTCACCTTCTCTAGATGTTACTTTACACCTGTTAAAATCTGAACAAATTGCACAACGAATCGACAAAGCGCTCATTTATATAGCAAACAGAGAAAAAACATAAAAAAATCTTAAAAAAGTCGTTGACATAAAAAGGTCTGATGCCTAGAATGCGCCCCGCTGTCAAGGAATGGTAGCTAGCTAAAAAGCTTAGCCACTAGTGACATATAGCACGGGGCTATAGCTCAGCTGGGAGAGCGCTTGCATGGCATGCAAGAGGTCGGCGGTTCGATCCCGCCTAGCTCCACCAATATCATGGATTGTTTACTACCACCTAGGCCAGTAAACAGTAGATATGACAAGAATTTGATTTTGTAAGGCGTTTAAAGTTGTAGGGTGGTTCACCATCCGATAATGTCGCTCCTCTCGCAGGCTCGACTCGCCTTACAGAAATTTATCGAAGCTTGCTTCGATAGGTAAAATTTCTGTCCCCATCGTCTAGAGGCCTAGGACACCGCCCTTTCACGGCGGTAACAGGGGTTCGAATCCCCTTGGGGACGCCATTTTAAACAGAGTACAGGATGTACTCGGTGGCCGGCAACGGCAACAAGGAACGCTTAATTCACACTCCTGGGCGAATTAAGTAAATAGTAGAGATAGAAAATTGTTTTTTGTAAGTCGTTTAAAGTTGTAGGGTGGTTCACCATCCAATAATGTCGCTCCTCTCGCAGGCTCGACTCGCCTTACAGAAATTTATCGAAGCTTGCTTCGATAGGCAAAATTTCTGTCCCCATCGTCTAGAGGCCTAGGACACCGCCCTTTCACGGCGGTAACAGGGGTTCGAATCCCCTTGGGGACGCCAATTAGAAAAACCGCACTTTTTAGTGCGGTTTTTTTATGTCTGTTTTTTATGCCGGAAGAAAAGAGAACCGTTTCTATCATATTATCCATGCCTGTCCACAATGAGCTTTATGAGCTTGTTCGTTTCTATCATATTATCTATGCCTGTCCACAATAAGCTTGTTCGCTGATATGAGTGCTTGCTCTAAAACCCTTGTTTCTAACTTCATCTGAATCCCTAGTTTGCACAAATAGAGTAGCTGTTGCATATTAGGTGCTATTCAAACTTATCGGTAATTAGCATTGAGTCCATTGACGTGGATAGGCGATAAAATAGCGCACTTTTTACAAAAGCCTAGCCCAACATACCAAAGTGAAACCACTTGCGAACCTGAAGCTTTAATTAAAACCTTAAAAAAGGGCGACGTATTGCTTATTGACGGTATTAGTCGGGTAAGTACTGCAATTAAATATTTAACCCAATCCAGCTGGTCACACGCCACCTTATGCATTAGTGACCAATATGGTGTTGAAAAACCGGATATTGCTAAAGTACAGCTTCTTGAGGCTGATGTAGTGGAAGGGGTTAGGGTGATAAATTTACAAGAGTACGTGGAACAAGGTACTCGAATCTGTCGACCTGTTAGTCTCAATCAAGAGGATATTGAAAAAGTAATAGCCTACGGGAAACAGCGAATAGGGCATCAGTACGACACTAAAAATATCCTCGATTTAGCCCGATACTTGATTCAAACGCCTCCTGTTCCTGTGGGCTGGAGACGGAATATGCTGTCTTTAGGGAGCGGTGATCCGACACGAGCCATTTGTTCTTCTTTGCTAGCTCAAGGATTTCAGTCAATTGGCTATCCTATTTTGCCGCAAAAAGTGAAGCCAACTAATACCAGCGGTTATCAATCCAAACTAAACCACTTTTTCCAATCTAGGCACCACACTTTGTTTGTCCCAAGAGACTTTGACATCTCGCCTTATTTCGCCATTATAAAACCCACTATCGAACAACACTTCGATCCCTATACCTTTAATTGGGATTCTGAAACTAAGATAGAAACAGAAAACCAACCACCTGCTGTTGCAAGTGATTAGCTGGAGATTGAGATGCTCGAACTGAAACCAAATTGTGAGTGGTGTGACAAAGATTTACCGCCTGAGAGTGAAGACGCGTTTATCTGTACCTACGAATGCACCTTCTGCCAAGACTGTGTTGAAACTGTACTTTTGAATGTTTGCCCCAACTGTGGTGGTGGCTTTAGTGCCAGACCCATAAGACCTGCTACTGCTTTTCGGCCGGGTGTTAGCTTGCAACATCAGCCAGCATCAAACAAACGGGTAGTCAGTCCATATAGCATTGATGAAATTCGAGCGTTTCGTCAATCTGTGCTGGCTAAATAAAATAGGCTTAAAAAAGCAGATGAAATTGCACTCCCAAAAAATTGACTCACCTTGTATTCGCAATTGCTGTTTAGACCAAGACGATGTTTGCGTGGGCTGTTATCGCAGCATAAAAGAGATATTAGCGTGGGGCAGTGCTAACGAGCAACAAAAAGCTAGCATACTGCTTGAGGTAGAAAAACGTAAAGGGCAACGAAACAAAATTTCAAATAACAGATCATAAAACTGCCATTCTTGCTACAATCCGCGACTTTCTGAAGCCCTTTAGTTTAATTATTTGAAATGAAAATAGTGTTAGCGCCTATGGAAGGCGTGGTTGATCATCTAATGCGCGATATGCTTACTCAAGTTGGCGGTTTTGATTCCTGCGTGACTGAATTTGTGCGTGTGGTGGATCAACTGTTACCTAGTAAAGTGTTCTACCGTTTATGCCCAGAGTTGCACCAGCAAGGACTCACACCCTCAGGTGTGCCGGTAAAAGTGCAATTGTTAGGGCAAGAACCTGATTGGTTGGCCGAAAATGCAGTCAGAGCTATTGAATTAGGCTCCCATGGCGTAGATTTGAATTTTGGCTGTCCTGCTAAAACCGTGAACAAAAGTAAAGGCGGAGCAGTTCTTCTAAAAGAGACTGAAGCTCTTTACAAAATCGTATCAGCCGTCCGTAAAGCCGTTCCATTAGAACACCAGGTCACAGCCAAAATGCGCTTAGGCTTTGAAGACAAGTCATTGGCCATTGAAAATGCCCAAGCTATTGAATCTGCTGGGGCTAATAGTCTAGCAATACACGCACGAACAAAAATCGAAGGTTATAAACCGCCAGCGTATTGGGAGTGGATCGGCAAAATACGTCAGCAAACACAAATACCAATAATTGCTAACGGTGAAATTTGGTCAAAGGCAGATGCAATTCTCTGTCAACAACGCTCACAGTGTGATGACATAATGTTAGGACGCGGTGCATTAGCGATGCCGAACCTAGCCCAAGTGATACGACAAGACGCTCAAGAAATGACTTGGGAACAGGTTAAAGCCTTGCTGTTGACCTATTCAGGATATGAAATTTTTGGTGATAAAGGTCGATATTACCCAAATCGAATAAAACAATGGTTAGGCTATTTAAAAGTACAATATCCGCAAGCGGATAGTTTATTTTTACGTATTCGCGCTTTGACTAAGTCTGCTGACATTGTATCTGTTTTGCAGCAACCATAATAATCGAGATCCTTTAAAAAAGGGGTTTCCAACAACAATCAAGGTGATTTGAGATGGCATTGAAGCCAACAATTTATAAATTTCGTATTTCGTTAGCGGATATGGACAGACATCATTATGAGAATTTAAACCTAATCGTCGCACAACATCCATCAGAAACAACACAACGAATGATGGCGAGAATAGTGGCGTTTTGTATTAATGCACAAGATCGTCTCGAATTAACCAAAGGATTAAGTGAAACCGCAGAGCCGGACATTTGGTTAAAGGAAGCAAACGACGATATCAGCCTATGGATCGAAATAGGTGAGCCTGAAGTTGAAAGAATCAAAAAAGCGGCTCGTTTAGCCTCTGAAGTCTTGGTATATAGCTTCAATACTAAGTCGGATGTGTGGTGGCAACAATCAGCAGCAAAATTTAAGCAGTTAAACGCAAAATTTTATCGATTCGATTGGCAGCACATTTGCCAACTAAGTGAATTAATAGAACGAACTATGGATATGACAGTGACGATTTCTGACCAATCCGCGTTTATCGCCACCAACTTAGGTGAATGCGAAGTTCCTTGGGATGAACTCTAAGACAGTTAATTGCAGTATCTTCCACAACTGGTATATTTAATTCTATCAAAACCCACCTAGCTTTCTTTTTTCTGTGGCTTTAGCAGAGCGAATAAAACATTGGTAGGCGGGCTTGACCATTCGTTATTGATATACATTAGAAAACAAAAACAAAAATAAAAAAACGAACTTACTTACGGCAGGAAATCATGAAACTACTATCTACCTACGCAGGGATGTCCCTCAGCGTTTTGGCTAGCGTGTTATTGGCTGGTTGTGATGCAGAACAACCAGAAAAAGAACCACCAGTCACCCTCAACAAAAACCCGTTCCCCAGTACTTATCAAGCCATGGAAAGTGAGCCAACGTTAATTACCAATGTACACATTCTTGATGGAATTGGCGGTTACATTGAGTCTGGTGCTGTTTTTATCAGTGACGGCAAAATTCAAGCTATTGGAAAATCTGTGAGTGTGCCAGATGGGACTAAAACCATTGATGGAAAAGGCCAGTGGGTCACCCCCGGAATTATAGATGTGCATAGCCATCTTGGTGTTTATGCTACACCCGATACCGCATCCCATTCCGATGGCAATGAAATGACGGATCCCGTTACCGCACAAGCTTGGGCCGAACATTCAATTTGGCCACAGGATCCCGGGTTTCACCGCGCCCTAATGGGTGGGGTAACTAGTTTACAAATTCTCCCAGGTTCTGCCAACTTAGTGGGTGGCCGAGCGGTTACGGTTAAAAACGTGCCTAACCGAGTAATTCAAGATATGAAATTTCCAGGGGCCCCGTATGGCATGAAGATGGCGTGTGGTGAAAACCCCAAACGTGTTTATGGTAAAAAAGGCGGCCCAGGAACACGTATGGGTAACGTTGCTGGTTATCGCCAAGCCTGGGCTGATGCCCAAGACTACAAAAACAAATGGGATCGTTATTATGCCGAATACGATCAAGGCAAAGATCCTAAAGTCCCTAAACGGGATTTAAAATTAGAAACTTTAGCCGCTGTGCTAGACGGTGAAATTATCGTTCACATGCACTGTTACCGTGCTGATGATATGGGCACAATGCTCGATGTAATGAAAGAGTTTAACTATCAAATTGGCTCTTTCCACCATGCTGTTGAGTCCTACAAAATTGCTGATAGATTAAAAGAAAACAATGTTTGTTCTTCAATGTGGGCAGACTGGTGGGGCTTTAAAATGGAAGCCTATGACGGCATTCAAGAGAATATTCCTATGGTTCATGCCGCAGGTGCTTGTGCCATTGTGCATTCTGATGACGATAAGGGGATCCAACGTTTAAACCAAGAAGCTGCGAAAGCTTGGGGCAATGGTAAACGTGTTGGAATAAACATATCGCAAGCGGATGCATGGCAGTGGTTATCTGCCAACCCAGCGAAATCCTTGGGGATTTTTGAGCAAACCGGTTCTTTGGAAGTGGGTAAAAATGCTGATTTAGTGCTTTGGAGTGCGGATCCGTTTTCTACTTATGCAAAAACCGTCAACGTCTATATTGATGGAGCCCTTGCCTTTGATCGTAATGATCCCAGTAGCTGGCCAGTTAGTGACTTTGAGTTGGGACAACCAGGTGAAGGAGATAGCAAATGATTAACTTACCTAAATTACGTTCATTGGCTGTATTAGCGGTTTCTTTAAGTAGTGTATTTAGCGGTGTAGCCCTGGCGCAAAATATTGCAATCGTCGATGCCACTGTTCACACCATGACCGAGCAGGGCACACTTAATAATGCCACTGTGCTAATTAGAGATGGCAAAATTCAAACTATCCTAACGGAAACGCCTGCCTTAACCGGGTACGAAATTATCGATGGTAAAGGTAAAGTCGTGACCCCAGGTTTGATCGGCGCGTTTACCTCTTTAGGACTAGTCGAAGTTAGCTCGTCTGCAGGTACCGTAGACAGCAGTGCCTCTGCTAATGCAATCAGCAGCACTGGCGCTGCATATGACGTATCTTACGCAATTAATCCAAATTCTTCGTTATTGGCAATTTCGCGCATAGAAGGGGTGACCTCGGCGGCGACTAGTATGAATAGAACTGGTCAGTTGTTCCAAGGACAAGGAGCTATAATTACTCTTGCTCAAGGCATGGGCCCGCTGATGAAAAAAGCTGCTTTTGTGACTACCGGTGTTGATAATGACGCTGCAGACCACAGTGGTGGTAGCCGCGCGGCACTTTGGGTTGCCTTGGAGCGTGCTCTAGATGAAGCGAGTTATGTAAACGGTAAAACACTCAATCCACAATCGCCATGGTACGGTATGAGCAGTCTAGATGATGCAATGGCCCTAGTGCCGGTTATCAAAGGTGATACACCGTTGATGATTGCTGCACATCGTGAAGCTGACCTACTGCAAGTGATCGCATTAAAACAACGCCATCCTGCGCTAGATATTGTGGTGTTATATGCCACTGAAGGTTGGAAGGTGGCGAGCCAATTAGCTGAAGCAAATATTTCGGTCATTCTGAACCCTGAATCGAATTTGCCTTACGAATTCGATCAATTAGCGGCCACAATGGAAAATGCAGGGCGTTTACAAAAAGCCGGCGTGACTATTGCCATTGGCATGAACACTCACAACATCCGGTTAGCTACCCAGCATGCAGGTAATGCGGTTTCTCATGGTTTACCTTACAATGCTGGTCTTGCTGCGTTAACCATCAACCCAGCTAAAATATTCGGTATTGATGATAAAGTGGGTAGTTTGAGTGCGGGTAAACAGGCAGATGTAGTGGTTTGGTCTGGTGATCCTATGGAAGTGGCTGAGGGCGCTGAGGTTGTTATTATTAACGGTGAGTTAGTGGATATGACTTCTCGTCAAACAAAACTCCGAGACCGCTATTTACAACCTGTTAGCGGTAAGAGCGTGCATTACACTCGACCTTAACGGTTGTCAGTAACAAAAAACCGAGCTTAATTAGCTCGGTTTTTTTGTTTTGGTTGTCAGTGTTGTTGTGTAAACCAATTAAGCCTGAGTATTAATCACCGAACCCACACGAGAATTAGGTGTAGGGTTGTTTTCTGCTGACGATGTCGGTGCCGGAGACTCAAGCTCGGCTTGTCGCTGTTGAGTGTCAACCTGTCGCGCCTGCTGTTGCGGTGCTGCCTGAGCAGCAGAATTGCTAGTTGAAGAACCTACTTCCATTTTTGTCATCCTCGTTGCCAAAATTTATCTATAAATATAGTACAAAAAATAACAGCATGCACATTCGTTAGCTTTTCTGTTACTGAATCCACAGCTCTAATTGTTGCTGCATATAATCAGCGATCATTGGTTGAGCTTGCAAATTGGGGTGGATGCCATCTTTTTGCATTAACGATTTATCTAGGGCAATGTCCTGCAAAAAGAACGGAACTAATGGAATATCATTTTGCTCGGATAAGTCAGTGAACATTCCGGTAAACATCTGATTATATCTGCGACCGTAATTCGTGGGGATCTGCATTTGCTGTAAGATTATTGTCATTCCTTGCTGCTGAGCAATATCTATCATCCCTTGAATATTGTCACGCATCTTTTTCACCGGATGACCTTGTAATCCGTCATTTCCGCCCAATTCAATATATAAATGGGTTGGAGCGTGTTGCTCAAGCAATCTAGGCAGTCGCGCTAGGGCACCATCAGTGGTTTCACCGCTTATTGCGGCGTTTACAACGCTTATGCCTTGGTTTTTCCACGCATTTTGTAACAAACTAACCCAACCTTGCTCTTGCGTTAGTCCATAAGCCGCGCTTAAGCTATCGCCTAAGATCAGTATTTTTACCGGTTGCGGATTGTCAGCTTGTTGAGCTTGTAAGTGATCTGAAATACTCAGTAAAAGTATAACTATTAACCCAACATTGAACAGACGAATTCTGTCTCTTTTAAACCATAAGTGCACTATGACATCAACTCCAAATGTAATGATAGAAACTAAACAAATCACCAAAGTAGTAAGTACGAGCGAAGGTGAACTTCAGATCCTTCAACCAATTAGTTTTAAAGTCAAGGCTGGTGAGTCAGTTGCCATTATTGGTGCGTCAGGTTCCGGTAAATCAACATTGTTGAGTTTACTGGCTGGACTGGATCAAGTGACTGATGGCGAAATCTACTTAGCGGGCTCACCTTTGCATTCTTTGGATGAAGAACAGCGAGCTAGATTGCGTGGTGAAAAAGTCGGATTTATTTTTCAAAGTTTTATGTTAGTTCAGAGTCTAACCGCGCTAGAAAACATTATGTTACCAGCTGAAATTGCCGGCTTAGATAACGCTAAACAACTTGGTCAAGAGATTCTTGAACAAGTGGGCTTGGCTCACCGTGGTAATCATTATCCTAATCAGTTATCTGGTGGTGAGCAACAACGTGTGGCCATTGCTCGTGCCTTTATTACTAAACCGAAGATTTTATTTGCTGACGAACCAACGGGTAACTTAGATTCAGCTAACAGTGAAAAAGTGGAATCTTTGTTGTTCGAATTAAATCGCGATTCAGACACAACCTTAGTGCTAGTGACCCATGATCCGGTACTGGCAAAACAGTGCCAGCGTCAACTTAATATGCAAGGGGGAGTGTTAACCGAGGTGACTTCTGATCCTCAGGACACTCAACCAGACCAGCAACAACAGGCTAGTTAATCATGAAATATGGATTTAATTTAGCTTGGCGATTGTTCAAGCACGAAGCAAAGCGAGGCGAGCTGACGATAATTCTGTTTGCGATTATTTTGTCTGTGGCAGCAGTATTGTCTCTATCATTGTTCAGTGAGCGTCTGCAAGGTGCACTAACCGCAAAGTCTGCAGAGTTTATCGCCGCAGATCGACGCCTAGAGTCGGATAAGCCGGTTGATCCAGCATGGATATCAAAAGCCAAAGAGTTAGGCTTAGAAACCACACAGCAAGTGTATGCCCGCTCCATGGTGTTTGGTAACGAGCAAATGACCCTAACCAGTCTGCGCGCCGCCGATGATGGTTATCCCTTAAAAGGCGAGTTAAAAACCTCCACAGAGGCCTTTGGCTTAGGTGAGGTGACCGCTGAATTACCTGCCTCAGGAGAAGCCTGGGCTGAGTCATTGTTATTACAAAAACTTGGTTTAAAACTCGGTGATAAAATTGAGGTGGGAGACAAAGAATTTAGTTTAACTCGGGTGATAACCGATGTACCCGATTCTGGCTTTAGTGTCTTTGGCGGAAACCCTAAAGTGCTCATTGGCCTTCAAGACTTAGCTGCCACCCATATAACGGGCCCGGGCAGCAGAATTGACTATACCTACTTCTTTGTCGGCAATAGCAGTGATTTAGATGATTATTATGATTGGTTACGACCCCAATTAAATCGGGAAATTCATTCTTGGCAATCTGTAGAAGATGATGACTCGCGACTTGGTCGCTCTGTGGGTAGGGCCGAGCAGTATTTTTTACTGGCTAGTTTGTTGGCTATCGTCTTAGCCGCGGTGTCTATTGCTGTTGCTGCACAGCGCTACAGCCAACGACATTATGATCCTGTGGCAATTATGAAAACCCTAGGGGCCAGTAAACAATTGGTACAACGAATTTATCTGTACCAAATATCTTTTATCACTGTGTTAGGCATTGTGTTAGGTACTGTGGCTGGATTTATTATTCAACAACTGGTGGTGTTAGCCATTGCCGATAAAGTGAATGTGTCCATTGACGTCTGGCACTGGCGACCTTTAATTATTGCGGTTTTCACTGGAATGATTTGTGCGGTCTTATTTTCACTGTACCCATTGTTAAAACTATTTTCGGTGCCACCACTGCGAGTTCTTAGACGGGATCTCGGAGCAGGGATGAGTTCACGGGTATTGCAGTTTGCGGCCACCGGTTCAGCTATTTTATTGTTGATGTGGGCGTACAGTCAGGACTTGAAAATTAGCTTAATCCTGTTTGTCTCAGGTATTGTTTTGGTCTGTGCATTATTGGCTATTACCTATGGCCTTATCGCTGTGGGGCGAAAGCTCGGACAGGGTAAAATGGGGGCGTGGCAATTAGCTTGGGCCAGAATTAAAAGACGGGCTATGGATAACAGTGTTCAGTTAATTAGTTTCTCAGTGACTATCATGCTGTTACTTGTGGTCTTGGTTATGCGTAACGATATGGTTTCACAATGGCGAGACCAGTTGCCACAAGGCACGCCTAACTATTTCATGTCAAATATTACCGAACAACAACGGCCAGCATTGGAACAACATTTTAACCAATTAGAGGTTAAAACGGATGTATTTTATCCGGTGGTACGGGCAAGGTTTGTGTCTATTAATGACGAAAAAATACGTACCGAAATCACTAAAGAAGATGAAACTCAGCAAGATAGTGGTCGTAACGGATTAGGTCGTGAGGCAAACTTAACTTGGAGTAACACACTTCAAAATGAAAATGAAATTGTCGCTGGTAAATGGTTAGACGAATGGCAACCCGGGGACGAATACGGGGTGTCTGTTGAAGAGCGACTAGCGGCAAGGTTAAACATTAAGTTAGATGACAAACTTACTTTTAATATTGGTAGTGAGGTGATTACGGTTACCGTAACCAGCCTGCGTAGTGTCAATTGGCAGACCATGCAGCCTAATTTCTTTTTTGTGTTGCAACCAGAAGCAATGCAAGAATATTTACCCACTTACATTACTAGTTTTTATGTTCCTACCGATGACAAGGCGAAAATTGCGCAACTGATGCAGCCATTTTCCAGCGTCACCCTATTTGATGTGGACGCAAGAATTAATCAATTAAGGGACATAGTCGATCAGGTGTCAGTTGCCGTTGAGTTTATTTTAGTCTTAGTGTTAATTGCCGGTTCCTTGGTATTAATCGCACAGGTTCAGGCTAGCATGGACGAACGACAGCAAGAATTAGCGATTTTACGTACCTTAGGGGCAAAAGGTAGCTTAATACGCGCCAGCGTGATTTACGAGTTCTTGATCATCGGCTCAGTGGCGGGCCTCATGGCGGCGTTTGCTAATGAGTTCACTCTGTATCTATTGCAGTCACAAATTTTTGAAATGCAGGGTAAGTTGCATTTTGAATACTGGATTATTGCCCCCCTTGTTGGTGCGATAACGGTGGGATTGTTAGGGGCTGCTGGGTGTTGGCGCTTGTTGGCGTTGAATACCAGTCAATTATTGCGAAAGATGGTTTAATCGATTTTCTAAAACCATAAACTAAAAAAGGGCAATTTGCCCTTTTTTAGTATCTGTATAACAAAAAACAGGTTTTATTCTTTGGTACAGGACAAACACAGGGAAACAGAATCAGAAAATCGCAAAGCATGGGGCTTGTCTACTTCAGCTTCGGCGTAAATCACCCAAGGGTGCTCGGCGGCAATTTCAAGAACGTCAGAGGTTAGCTTTTCCAATAAAGAAAAACGGTTATCTTCGACTAACTTAATAATGCGCTTAGTGATGATTTTATAATTTAACGCATCTTCCATATCGTCTGAGTCAGTGGCTTGTTCGGCATTATAATGAATCTTCACATTTACGATAACGTCTTGTTTGTTCACTATTTCATCTTCATTAATACCAATGTAAGTGCGTAACCTAAGGTTTTTAATTCTAATAGTGGCTGGATTCAGCTTCATTTATTGTTACTTCCTTAAAAATCGCGAAATGTTGTCTAATCGTTGTGTTTTCAATGGCGCTATTATCTGCTAGTTTGTCAGCCAACATCAAATAATCCAATGTGAATCTGTATGGAAACTAAGTCGCCCACTGCGATTAAAGCAATACTCGTGTTAGCCTGTGTTGTCGTTATTTTAGCTGGAATTAAAGCTGCCAGCACAATCGTAGTTCCTTTTTTATTATCAATTTTTATAGCGATGGCATGTCATCCAATCATCCATTGGGCATCGAAATATAAGGTGCCCCGGTGGTTATCGGTCATCCTGGTTATACTATTAATTGTGATATTTGGATTTATGTTAGCAGGTTTAGTGGGTAACTCCATGGCCGAATTTCGTGAAAATATTCCTCAATACAAACAACAATTAAGTGATGAGCTGGTTTGGGTAACAACTAAGCTTGAGAGTTTGTTTAGCATTGAAGTAAATAGTGATTTATTAGTTTCTTATTTAGACCCGGGCATCGCCATGAGTATGGCAACCAATATACTTACCAGCTTTGGTAGCGTATTAACCAATTTTCTACTGATCATTCTAACCGTTGTGTTTATGTTATTTGAAGCCGACTCTGTGCCTAAAAAAGTGCATATCGCCCTTGATGATCCATCTATGAAAATTCAGCAGATCGACAAATTTTTAGTCTCGGTTAAAAATTATTTGGTGATCAAAACCATCGTCAGTATTGGTACCGGAACCGTGATTGGTCTTTGGTTGTATTTCCTAGGACTTGACCACTTTATGTTGTGGGCGGTGTTAGCATTTTTATTAAATTATATTCCAAATATAGGATCTATTATTGCCGCAGTGCCAGCTGTGCTTCTTGCGTTTGTGCAATTGGGCCCTGGTGTAGCCGGACTCACCGCTATTGGTTATGTGGTCACCAATACTGTAATGGGCAATGTGGTTGAGCCTAAATTTTTGGGTAGGGGATTGGGTTTATCTACCTTAGTGGTGTTTTTATCATTGATTTTTTGGGGATGGTTATTGGGTACGGTAGGGATGCTATTGTCTGTGCCGCTAACTATGATCGTAAAAATAGCACTAGAGTCGAATGAGGACAGTCGTTGGATTGCGGTCTTGTTAGACAGTGAAGATATTCCCGAAGAGCAACAACAAGAATCGGCTGATGTTAATCAGGTGCCTGAGTAAAGGTCATTTCAATTCTGGCTCCACCTAGAGTGGAGTCAGTAATTTCCATCTTACCGTGATAAGCAGTGATGAGATCGCTGACCACTGCCATACCAATGCCTTGACCTTCTTGATAGCTATCTAAGCGTTTTCCTCGGTGCAGTAATTCCTGACGATGCTGAGGCTCAATACCTTTACCATCATCTTCTACGGTAATAAATAAACGATTATTGTTTTGCTGTGCGGATACTTTGACTCGGGATTTTGCGGCTTTGCAGGCGTTATCCATTAAATTTCCAAGTAATTCCATTAAATCCGTTTGGTCGCCTTTAAATTGGCATTTCTCATCAACCTGTATGTTGATGGTTAAATGCTTATCTGCATGCACTTTAGCCATCGCTGACTGCAGTTTTTGCACTATGGTCAATACACATATCCCTTGCTCCCAACCACTGCCAGCACCGGCTACTGCGCGCTTCAATTGGCGTTGAATAATATTGTCTATTTGCGAAAGAGGCTCGTTGGCAGAGTGGGGTAAGTTAGGGTTACCGGTCAGCACGGCCAAAGGTGTTTTTAGGCTGTGGGCGAGGTCACTAAGACTATTTTTGTAGCGACTACGTTGTTGTTGTTCGGTATCCAGTAGGTGATTAATACTGCGCTTTAGCTTTTCCAATTCAGGGGGATAAGTTTGTTGTAATCGCTGAATATCGCCTTCTTCGGTTTTTTTAATTTGCGTAATTAAAGCATTTATTGGACTCAATGCCATGTTCAAACTGGCAATAAGCACAATTAAAAGTAACAAAGCTAAAAAGCCGAGCCAATACCAAAGGGTATTTGAAAAAGCGTCGCGTTCTTTTTCAAAAGTGAGTTGATCTTGGACGATGAAAAAACTCACTGGTACAAAGTCGACATCCCCTTCGAATTCAGCAGTGTAGGAATATAAAAAATAATCTTTATCCATGGCAAAATCAGTTAAGAATATTTCTTTACCGATAATAGGCGCATCTAACCGAGGTTGTTCAGGCCAGTTTAAAGTGGATAAGGATTGCCATACGACGTCATCGTTTATTTTAATAAATGCGTACAATCCTGAACCTGGAATGTTGAGTTTGTCGTTAAACAACTGTTCTGGCATTTCTGGCTCAGCCTCTACCATTTCAAATTCAGAAATCAGAGTGAGACTTTGAATACGGAGTTGTTCGAGCATCGATTGACTCAAACTATCCGTATAGGCTTGTTCTAGGGTCATTGCGCCTAGGGGAATGAAAAGCAGCAATGCCAGCAGGGCTGCGGCAAAACTTCTTAGGCGCAGGGATAATCGGATCATAGCTCTCGATTAATTCGGTAACCACGTCCGCGTAGGGTTTCTATGGGTTTGTAGTCATTTTTCGGATCAAGTTTTTTGCGCAGTCGTCCTACAAACACTTCAATAACATTACTATCTAAATCAAAATCTTGGTCATAGATATGCTCAGTTAATTCAGTTTTAGATACTACTTTTTGCGGATTCAAGAAAAGATACTCTAACACCTTATATTCATAGGCAGTGAGTTCAAGAGATTGCCCATGTACGGTCACTTCTTCAGCTGTTGTATCTAAGGTTATGGGGCCTTTTTCAATTAACGGGTTAGCCTGTCCTGATGAGCGACGAATAAGAGCTTTTGCCCGAGCTAAGAGCTCTTCGTTGTGAAAGGGTTTGGTAAGGTAATCATCAGCACCAGCATCTAATCCTTCTACCTTCTCTTGCCAACGATCCCGCGCGGTTAAAATCAGAATAGGGCAGGTGACGTTGTTTTTACGAGCATTTTTTATCACATCAAAGCCATCGATAATAGGCAGTCCTATATCCACTATGGCTAAGTCATAAGGGTGTTCAGCTAACAAATAACTGGCTTTAGCACCATCATCGGCTAAATCTACGCTATAGCCATGCTGCTGAAGTAACTGATCTAATTGGGTCAACAATCTACTATCATCTTCGACTACAAGAATGCGCATTATTTATCTCTACTACGTTGTTTGGTTATTTTACCTGAGCGTTTATCGACATCAACCGTGACCACACGTCCGGTTTTTTGTAACACTTTTACCTTGTAGGTATTTTTGCTTTGGTTAACACGCAATACTCGGCCTCTAACCTTCTGCAGCACTTTTTCTGCGGCTTGGGCTTTATCAATGCTGCTGTTTGATTTTTCTTGCGCTGACACTTGCCCGCCGAAGCTAAGGGCAAATGCCATCAACAACAAAATCAATTTACGTCTACTGAGCACAATCAAAATGGGTTCCTGACTCGTTGGCGTTTAAATAATAACAAAAAGTTTAATGTCTTCTTGGTGAACCCTTAACCTTGACCTTCACTGTATTACCAGGATGGGATTGCATAAAGGTTTCATAAGCTGCACCTTGATAACGATATTTTACGTTATAACCTTTGATTTTTCTTACTTTTTTTGAAGTTTGATAAACCGTCTCACAATGTTGAGTGACAGAAGTACTGTACTGTGGCCCTTGGGCTTGACTTCCAATTGCGCCACCAATCACCGCACCTGTTATTGTGCTGCCGCGATTATCACCGATTACATTACCGATCACGCCGCCAATTACCGCGCCAGCAATGGTAGATTGAGCACGTTGGTGAGCGTTGTTATAGCTAACCGTTTTTTTAACTGGATAACACTGCTGTACCGGTTGTTTAACAGAAGTATATTGATAAACAGGATCAACTTTAATCACTTTTGCATAATCATAACGGCTATCGGCTAAGGCTTGAGTAGCTGATAAACCAAACAATAAGGTAGCAATTGAAATACTTTGTAAATTTAACATTATGTCTCTCCTTTGAAATCTTAGGATCATAATAGGCGAGACTAACTGAACTATAACTGAACTGAACCTTATCGATAAGTTAAGGTTGGCAGGGTTAAACTGATTGAATGTCCTCTTGCTGTAAAGGATTTACGCAGGTAGCTGAAATCGTACTATTTTTATTTTTGGTGTAAATGTGTATTTCTAAATCCATATTTCTCAGTTTGTACCACAGATCTAGATTATCCTCACCTGGACAAATTATTTGCTGTAAATACTGTTCTTGCACATTTTTGGCTAAATCCAGTTTCTGAGGAATTTTAATAAAAGCTCTTACTTCACCAAAAGAGGTGTTCGAACCTTGATAATGCCAATCACCTAAATGTAAAGCTGAGTAGAAGGTTCTATCCACGGTTTCCAGAGTTTGTGGGTCTGCTTGGTAGCTATCTTTATCGGCAAATCGTACAATTTTCATCGAGAACAATTGATTACAGGCAGAAATGCTCAACATGATCACACAAAGCAAAGTAGCTCTTTTAATTAATTTAAGCGTAAACTTGTGTGTGTTTTTCATTGGCTAAACTCCCGTTATTACACAGGATATCGGCTTGCAATTAAAAACCTTGAATGGCACAAACTGGCGAGGTGTTGTTTTAGCTAAACGAACGTTCGGTTAGCTAGAGATAGTTATTCTGTGTATCTGGGCGTCGTTAATTAAGCATGAGTGTCTAGGGAAATTCGTCTAGGGTAATTCGGTTAATCGAAGTCGACTTTTTTTCGTAGGGATTTGGTTTTTCCGGCTTTTTTCTTACTTTCCACTCGCCGTATTTGGGAAGACTTGGTGGGTTTGGTGGCGCGCCTAGGCTTGGGTTTTTCACCGGCTTTTTTAATAATCTCAACTAACCGAGTGATGGCATCTTCACGGTTTTGTTCCTGAGTACGGTAGTTTTGCGCCTTGATAACTAGGATACCGTCATTGGTAATACGGCTGTCTTTGCTGTTGAGTAAACTGGTTTTGTAAAACTCCGGCAAGCTCGAGGCGTTAACATCAAAGCGTAGGTGGATGGCGCTGGAGACTTTATTCACATTTTGGCCGCCAGCACCTTGGGCACGAATAGCACTCATATCAAACTGATCGTCTGATATGCTCAAGTGTTCTGTTATCTCTATTCGTGCCATGTTTTGCTACCTAGGGTAATGTTTGTGAAAATGGTTTAACCACAACATTTTTAAATACTCCAGCACCTATGTAAGGGTCGGTATCAGCCCACTGTTGTGCGGCGCTTAAACTATCAAATTCAGCGATGATCACTGAACCGGTAAATCCAGATTCACCTGGGGTTGGGCTATCAATTGCCGGGCAGGGGCCTGCGACCACTAAACGACCTTGCTGTTTGAGCGACTCTAACCTTTCTAAATGGGCCGGGCGGACGCTTAGTCTCAACGGCAAACTATTGGCTACATCTTCAGCGTAAATGACATACAACATTGAATTATCCTTCTTATCAAATCAGTTATTTATGGGTAGCCGCTTTCATGTCAGAGACAAAGCTTGCCAGTTGTTCGATCATTTTACTCGGATTATCCAGGTTTTGTTCGATTATGTTGACCGTGGCAGAGCCGGAAATGGCACCCGCAGCGCCTGCGCTTATCGCTTCAGTAACTTGTGCAGGTTTTGATATACCAAAGCCCAATAATGGCGGAGCTACTTTGTATTGAGTTAGCTTAGCAATTAATTCATCAGCTGGAATAGTCGCGGCCGTTTCTGCCCCTGTAACACCGGCTCGGCCGAGTAAATAAGTGTAACCCGTGGACTTATGACCAATCTCTGCAAGGGTTTCGTCACTGGCATTAGGCGGCGCGATCAATATTTGATTAATATTGTTGGCTTCAGCGACGTCGATAAATCGTTGTGCTTCGCGAAGAGGCACATCGGCAATTAGAATGGAGTCAACACCGGCAGCGTTCGCTGCTTGATAAAACTCAGGCAAGCCTTTTTTAATCACAAGGTTGCTATATAACAACAGGCCAATGGGAACCTCTGGAAATATATCGCGAATTTGTTTAATCACTTCAAAACAATCTGCTGGAGTGATTTTATTGTCTAGGGCGCGAATACTGGCTTTTTGAATAGTGGGACCATCGGCAATAGGATCAGAGTAAGGAATACCTAACTCTAGGGCGTCGGCTCCACTTTCTACCAGGGTCTTAATAATATTAAATGAGGTTTCTTTGTCTGGATCACCTAACATCACGAAGGGCACGAAGGCTCCTTGATTATCCTTATTTAGGCGTTCAAACATGTTGTCATAACGGCTCATTCTTGTTCTCCCAAAATGTTGTAAACGTGGGCTAAATCTTTGTCACCTCGGCCAGATAGGTTCACCACTATAATGGTTTCCTCTTCTGCTTCATCTGCCATATTTAAGGCATGGGCGAGGGCATGGGAAGACTCAAGGGCTGGAATAATTCCTTCTTTACGGGCAAGTAATTGAAACGCATTTAAGGCTTCATCATCAGTTACAGCTGCGTACTCTGCGCGACCAATATCATGTAAATGAGCATGTTGCGGACCTACGGCTGGGTAATCTAAACCCGCGGAAACCGAATAAGACTCTTCAATTTGTCCGTCGTTATCTTGCATGATATAGCTGTAGGCTCCGTGTAATACACCTTTGCTACCTGTACAGATGGCTGCACCGTGATCTGGTGTGTGGATCCCTTTACCAGCAGGCTCTACACCCACTAAACGTACACTAGGCTCATCAATGAAATCAGCAAACATACCTATGGCATTGGAGCCACCGCCTACACACGCCACAACCGCATCGGGTAAACGACCCTCTTTTTCCATGATTTGAGCACGGGTTTCTTCGCCAATCATACGGTGAAATTCACGTACGATGGTAGGGAAAGGGTGAGGTCCGGCAGCAGTACCAAGTAAATAATGGGCTTTGTCGTAAGTGGCAGACCAATCACGCATAGCTTCATTAACGGCATCCTTCAAAGTACCTGAACCGGCATTTACGGGAATGACTTCTGCACCCATCAAACGCATACGGAACACATTTGGCGCTTGACGTTCTACGTCTTTGGCACCCATGTAAATCCGTGCTTTTAAGCCCATTAATGCACAGGCTAAGGCCGTGGCTACGCCGTGCTGACCCGCGCCAGTTTCAGCAATAACTTCGGTTTTGCCCATACGTTTAGTTAAAATCGCTTGGCCCAATACTTGATTGGTTTTATGGGCACCGCCATGTAACAAGTCTTCGCGCTTCAAGTACAGTTTGACCTTAGGGTTGCTCACCAAGTTTTTGGTCAGGGTCATGGAGGTTGGACGACCGGCATAGTCTTTTAAAAGACCATTAAATTCTTCCACAAAACTAGGATCATTTTGTGCGTCGATAAAGGCTTGCTCGAGTTGATCTAATGCGGGTATGAGCAATTCTGGTACATACATACCCCCGTACTCGCCAAATTTACTGTCTAAGTGATTCATGTTGCTCTCTTATCTATAATATTTGTTTAACGTGATTATTTGTCTTTGGGCTAGTATTCAACTGGTGTTGAATTAAACTTTAATAGCGCCGCAATAGATCAAATAATTGGCTAATCTTTTGTTGATCTTTAATGCCTGGGGCAGTTTCCACCCCTGAGTTAGCATCAAGCCCTAATACGTTAGTTGCTCGGGCTTGTTGAATGTTTTGAGGACTCAGCCCGCCAGCTAACATCACATTATTGTTATCTGGTAATTGGGATAACAATTGCCAATCAAATTGTTGTCCCGTGCCGCCGGTTTGCTCGCCCACTTTACAATCAAGTAAAAATCTATCGACTTGTGCTAAATCTAGCGCAGGTAAGGTATCTGTCACACCAAATGCTTTCCAAATTTCACATTTGCTGTCCAATTGAGTACGCAAGTTATCAATAAAAGTTTGATCTTCGTTGCCGTGCAATTGCACTGCAGCTAAATTTAACTGATTGGCATACTCTACAATAGTGTCGATGGTTTCATTTACGAATACCCCGACATAATGGAAAGGGATAGCTTCAACAATCTCCTTTGCTTGCTCAAGGGTGATAGCCCGTGGGGATTTTTCAGCGAAAATTAAACCGCCAAAGGTTGCACCACTGCTGGCGACGACTTGGGCATCTTCTACCTTGGTTATCCCGCAAATTTTGACATCGCCATAAACTAGCTTTTTAACAGCGTTGGTAACATCGTCTTCTTCCATGACAGAGCTGCCAACCAAAAAGCCATCGACTAGGGGGGCAAGTCTGCGCACATCTTTAGTGGTATAAATTCCCGACTCAGATATCACTACACATTGGTGCTGACTCTGTTTAATTAGGGGAACTAAGCGTTCAGTTGTGGCTAAATTAGTGCTCAAATCTCGTAAATCACGATTATTAATGCCAATGATTTTCGCGCCTAGAGCTAGGGCTCTATGGACTTCTTCTTCATTACTGACTTCCGTTAAAACATCGAGTTGATATTGTTCGGCTAGGGCAGCAAGTTGAGCATATTCTTGATCATTAAGCACTGATAACATCAGCAATACCGCATCAGCATTGTGATGCCGGGCTAAATATATTTGATAAGGGTCGACAAAAAAATCTTTGTTTAATACCGGTTGGCTGACCCGCGCACGAACATACTCTAGGTACTCAAACTTACCTTGAAAATACTTTTCATCGGTTAATACTGAAATACAGGCAGCGTAGGGACCATAGGCGGCAATAATATCATCGAGATTGAAATCGTCTCGGATCAACCCTTTTGAGGGAGAGGCTTTTTTGCATTCAAGTACATAGCCCGCATTCGGTTGCGATAGGGCTTGGTAAAAGCTGCGATCTGAAGGCGTCAACGAGTCTTTAAAGGATGACAGCGGCAGATCTAATTTTCGTTGCACCAATTCTTCTCGTTTATTGGCGACTATTTTTTCTAGTACATTTGCCACTTACTGGACTCCTTGTTGACTGATCTCGGCGGCCGCTAATATGGTATTTAATGACTGTTTGGATTGCATGGCCTCGATTGCCATCTCCGCACCTTGTTCATAAGTGGATGCTAAACCGGTTAATTTCAACAGTGCGCCCGCATTCATGGCAACTGCCGATTGATGGGCAATCTGACCCTTGCCGGTTAATACCGCTTCGATCAATGCCTTATTCTCTTCCGGCTCACCGCCTTTAATACTTTCTAGGGAGTGTTGTTGCAAACCAAAATCAGCTGGGGTGACAGTGTATTGGTTAATTTCCCCATTTTTGAGCTCTGCCACTTGCGACGGACCGTGTAAAGCTAATTCGTCTAAGCCACTGCCATGGACTACAAGGGCGTGTTCGTAACCCAATAATTTTAGGGTTTTAGCAAATGGCATTACCCATTCTGGGGCGTACACGCCAATCATCATATGAGTTGGTTTGCCAGGATTTGCTAAGGGGCCAAGTAAATTAAACAAAGTCCGAGTTTTTAAGGTGGTTCTGACTGGCATCGCAAATTTAATTCCAGCATGGTAATTGGGAGCAAACAGGAAACATAAATTTGCATCATCGAGGCAGTTTTTTGCTGTTTGCGCACTCATGCTGAGATCCATACCAAACTCTCGAAACAAGTCAGCGGAACCTGATTTGCTTGAGACACTGCGATTGCCATGTTTTGCCACTTTAACTCCACAACTCGCGGCGACTATGGCTGCTGCTGAGGAAATGTTAATAGTGTTGTGGCCATCTCCTCCGGTTCCTACAATATCTGCAAAGGGGTAATCAGGACGAGGGAAGGGCGCTGCATTATTGATTAATGCCGCCGCTGCACCGGCAATTTCCGCAGGCTTTTCACCTTTTATCTTCAGGGCAGTTAACATGGATGAAATAACGATGTCATTTAATTCGCCTTTCACCACCATTGAGAATAGGGCTTCGCAGTCTTGTTGCGATAAATCCTGACCGAGGTATAGCGATTCCAAATGGGAAAGAGTATTGATAGTCATGTTTATGCCTTTTGCGTTAAATAACGAATGCTTTGTTCAAGAAGTTGACTGCCGTGGGATGTCAAAATGGATTCAGGGTGAAATTGAAAGCCCAACATTCTATCGGCAGGATGATACACACACATGGGAATACCTTCAAAGTTGGCAATGACATTTAATTCACTAGGAATGTCACTCACCACTAAAGAATGATAACGCGCCACTGGCAATGGGTTGGATAAACCTGAGAACAGGGGACTATTGTCATGCTCAATATAAGAGGCTTTGCCATGCATCACTTGTTCTGCACGAATAACTTTTCCGCCGTAGGATTTCACAATGGCTTGGTGGCCCAAACAAATCCCTAACACTGGGAATTGGCCTTTTATCAGGTCAATCAGCTCCAGCAAACAACCGGCTTGCGATGGTTCACCTGGCCCTGGTGACAATAGTAATAGTACTTCTGTATCTTGGGCTTTTTGTTGCATCTGAGAGTAGATCATTTGTGCCGAAACCGAGTTTCGATAAATAATTAAATCCATTCCCATGCCACGAAGCTCATCAACAAGGTTGTAAGTAAAAGAATCATAATTATCGAGTAGGAACACACTTATTGGACGGCTCATAAATGCTTCTCCTTAGTATGGGCACTAACAATCGCAGTAATCACCGCTTGTGCTTTACCACGGGTTTCGTCAGCCTCAGATTGAGGATCTGAGTCGTAAACCACGCCAGCTCCGGCTTGGATATAGGCAATGTCATTTTTAACAAATGCTGAACGAATGACGATACAGGTATCCATGTCGCCATTGCCATTGATATAACCGACTGCGCCGCCATAACTGCCTCGGCGCTTTTTCTCTACTTCACGTATGAGCGAAGCGGCACTGACCTTAGGCGCGCCAACTAGCGTGCCCATATTCATGCAGGCTGCATAGGCGTGTAGGGCATCTAAGTCGTCTCTTAATTGGCCTACCACACGACTAACTAAATGCATTACATGGGAATATCGGTCAACTTTTAGCAAGTCTTTTACAAAGCGAGTACCGGGTTGGGAAACTTTGGCTACGTCATTTCGCGCTAAGTCCACAAGCATCAAATGTTCGGCTTTTTCTTTTTGGTCTTCACGCAGATTAAGTTCAATGCGGCTATCCAAATCTACATTGATACTGCCATCGGCATGTTTGCCCCTTGGGCGAGTCCCTGCTATGGGATAAATCTCAACCTGATTACTGTGTTTGTCGTATTTTAAAGCGGACTCTGGTGAGGCTCCAAACATACAAAAATCATCATCTTGCAGGAAAAACATATAGGGACTTGGATTTTGTTTCTTCAAATTTGCATAGGCAGCGTATGGGGCGGTGCAAGGTAATTTGAAGGTGCGCGAGGGAACAACTTGGAAAATATCTCCAGCCAAGATATGTTCTTTAAGGTTCAACACATCTTGTTTGTATTCTTCGTCTGACTTATCCACTTCCAACTGCATGTCAGTGACTGTGGGAGTGGGCTGAACCGACTGCGTATCGAGTTGGTTTAAATGGCTAATGGTTTCTTCTAATTGTTGATTGACAGAAAAATAGCTACTGCTTACATTTTTGCCGCTAAAGACGGTACTGATAACTTCTGTGGTTTGCAGTTGATGGTCGATAACCAATAAAGATTGGGCTAGATAAAACACGAAGTCGGGACAGGTATTTTCGCTGTCAGGCACATCGGGTAGGGTTTCAAAGCTGGCCAATAAATCGTAAGCAAACGCGCCACCTAGGAACAAATTTTGTGGGTGTTGGCGCAAACAATGAATATTTTTGACGATTAAGCGCAGCGCATCAAATACCGCGGGTGCTTTTAAACGAGCATCTTCATCAAGATTTGCATCGGGAATGGAAAAGGTCAATGTAAGGGCGTTATTTTTGGCGTCTGGGGTGGCGATTACACCATCAGGAAGATGCTCTTCAAACAATGGCAACACAGAGGCCCCGTTGTCGTTTAGCCCTTGAATAAGTACTGTATGCCCATGACAAGTTAACTTTAGGGCTGCATCGAGCAAGATTAAACTTTTTAAATTATCCTTGCTGTCAATCTCCGCAGACTCAAGTAATAACGTATTTGTTTTACTTTTGCATAACTGTTGGTAGGCGCTGAGTGGATCGGCTACATAAGGTCCATGTTTAACAATGGTTTCGGCAATTCCAGGTTTTTCACTTAGTTGAGTTAAACTCATGTTTTACTTCTCAAGTTTGATTTTAATGTTAACGCGTTTGCGGGCAGATACGAAAAAGGCCCGATAAACGGGCCTCTTAATAATTATTTGCTACACACAAACACTCACAGCCCGCTAGTTAGGGATGTGCCACCACCAGATTTTGCTATTTGTGGAAAAAGTTGTATGTGTCATTTGTCTTATTTCACTCTGTAAACAATCATTTCGCCTTAATTAAGGCTATTATGGGTCTTTTTTAGGGATTTATTCAACTCCCAAGGGATTTAACCTGAATATTTTTTGACGTTTAACATATAATAACGCCAGTACCCTTATAGAAGAAAACAATTCGCTCGTTGTGTCAATACATCGGACGATAAAAAGTTTAAAATTGCCTAATTAAAGCGTTATATGATAGAAGCCATGAAAATAGATTTGCACTGCCACAGTAGTTATTCAGACGGTCGACTGACTCCCCAAGAGCTGTTAGATCGTGCTCACAATATGCAAGTGGATGTGCTGGCATTAACCGATCATGATACGGTTAATGGGGTACAAGAATTAAAACAACATCAGCAACAATGTAAACGGCAACTAACTGTGATTGCTGGTGTTGAGTTGTCAACTAGCTGGCATGGTTTTGACATCCACATAGTTGGTTTGAATGTGGATGACAACAACGCGGAGTTTCTTGCGCGATTAAACAATCAAAGTCAACGCAGAGAGCTGCGAGGACAAAAAATCGCCCATAAATTAGACAAGGCGGGTGTGCCAGGAGTGTACGAAGTTGCAAAACGTCTTGCTGGAGTGGGACAAATCACCCGAGCTCACTTTGCCCAAGCATTAGTTAAACTAAATGTGGTATCGAGCCTGGATGAAGCCTTTAAAAAGTATTTAGGTAAGGGCAAAAAAGCCCATGTAAAACCAGAGTGGATAACTATTCCTGAAGCCGTGACTTGGATTCAAGAAGCCGGTGGTCAGGCTGTTTTAGCTCATCCTGGTCATTACGATATGACCGCAAAATGGTTACGTCGGTTAGTGGCAGAATTTAGTGAAGCTGGTGGTGATGGAATTGAAGCCAATCATATGCATTTAGCGGCAGCTAAAAGAGAATTGCTGGTGGAACTAGCCATTGAGCATCAATTATTAGCGTCTACGGGTTCGGATTTCCATTATCCAAGCCGCTGGACCGAGTTAGGTAAAAGTTTAGCCATTTCAGAGCGTTTAACCCCTGTGTGGCATGATTGGAAAAATATTCCAGAAAGATAGTCGTAAATTAGTAGAGTAACGGAAACTTATGAGCCAGTATTTTTATGTACATCCCGATAATCCTCAGCAACGGTTATTACGCCAAGCCTGTGAAATTATTCGATCCGGTGGTGTGATAGTTTATCCCACTGATTCTGGTTATGCCATTGGTTGCCAAATGGAAGACAAGTCTGCCCTTGAGCAAATTTGTCGTATACGGCAAATTGGCAAACAACATAATTTCACACTCATGTGTCGTGATATGTCTGAGCTGTCGAATTATGCTCGGGTAGACAATACCGCCTTTCGATTAATTAAAAATAATACCCCTGGGCCTTATACTTTTATCCTAAAAGCGACAAAAGAAGTGCCGAAGCGCTTACAGAATCCAAAACGAAAAACCATCGGTATTCGGGTTCCCGATAACATTATCGCTTTGCAATTGTTGGAAGAGCTAGACGAACCCTTAATGTCGACCACTTTAATTTTACCTGGCGAAACCCAAGCTGAATTTGATCCCGAAGATATTAGAGACAAATTAGAACGTCAGGTGGAGTTAATCATTAATGGTGGTTACTTAGGTGAGCAACCCACCAGTGTAATCGACATGTCTGAAGGCGGAATTGATATTATTCGTGAAGGCAGTGGCGACACTAGCGTGTTTGGTTAAGTCGAATTAACCCATGACCCAAGAGTCAACACCGAACAAGCCTCCCATTCAACAACCATTGCCACTTGCCTTTGTGAATGGCGAGGCGATGATTGATAAGCCGGAAGATTTGTATATTCCACCAGATGCGTTAGAGGTTATTTTAGAGGCCTTTGAAGGGCCACTCGATTTACTCTTGTATTTAATACGCAAACAAAAATTCGATATTGTTAATTTACCGATATTACAAATTACCCAACAATACATGGAATATGTTGAGGTAATGAAAGAAATTAAGTTAGAGCTAGCCGCTGAGTATTTATTGATGGCGGCCATTTTAGCTGAAGTGAAATCAAGGCTATTATTACCTAAGCGAGCGGATGCTGATGAGGATGAAGACGATCCCAGAGCTGAATTGATACGGCGTTTGCAGGAATATGAAGCGATAAAATTAGCAGCGCAAGAAATGGATGCGTTACCGCGAATGGAAAGGGATCTATTTGGTGCCAGTGCCGAGCCGAACGAGCAAGTAGCACCGATAAAAATACAGCCAGAAGTCAATCTGCAAGAATTAGCACTGGCGTTTCAATCGGTGATGAAAAGAGCCAAAGCCTTTGAGCATCATCAAATTGAACGGGAAGTGTTGTCGACCCGGGAGCGTATGAGCAGAATTTTAGAATTGTTAAATAAAAACAATTTTCTTGGTTTCGAAACCTTATTTTTAGTTTCCGAAGGGAAAGCTGGAGTGGTGGTGACTTTCTTAGCTATTTTAGAGCTGGTAAAAGAAAGTTTGGTAGAATTGGTGCAAGCACAACCCTTTAGTCAGATACATCTAAAGCTACGAGAAACAGAAGAGGATGCATGGCAAGGTTAACCGATGAACAATTGAAGCAAATTGTTGAAGCAGCCATTTTTGTTGCCGACCAGCCATTGAGCAAGGAAAAGTTGCAAACCACGGTACTGGATGGTTTGAGAGTGTCTAACAAAAAGCTTGATGCTGCCCTTGCTGAGTTAACCTTGGATTATGCGCCTCGTGGTATTCAACTGATTGAAGTGGCATCGGGTTTTCGCTTTCAATCGTTGGATAGTTTGAGTCCATGGCTAAGTAAATTATGGCAAGAACAAGCCCCACGTTATTCACGTGCGCTTTTGGAAACACTGTCTTTAATTGCCTATCGACAACCTATCACCCGAGGGGAGATAGAAGATGTGCGTGGGGTGTCAGTGAGTAGCCATATTATTAAGACCTTAACTGAAAGAGAGTGGATTAAAGTGGTTGGTCATAAAGAAGTGCCAGGTCGACCTTCGCTCTACGCGACTACTAAAGGTTTTTTAGATTATTTTGGGGTGAAAAGTTTAGCTGATTTGCCACCCATGCAAAGTATTGATGTGCTTCCAGAATTGGAGCAGAAACAACAAGATGAACAGCGACTAAAAGCGGTGGCTGAACAAATGAAATCAGATACAGTGTCTCAAGATTCAGCGCCAAATTTGGCTGACCTAGGACCCAATAAAGAGCAATTACATTAATGAGTGAAAAACTGCAAAAAGTACTAGCTAACGCTGGTCAAGGTTCCCGTCGTGAGATGGAAAAATGGATAGAGCAGGGGCGTATTTCGGTAAACGGCAATGTCGCTACTTTGGGGGATCGTGTTGAAGTTACCGATCAGATTAGAGTGGATGGCCAGATATTAACCGTGGCCCAAGAAAAGCCCGTTTGCCGTGTGCTAATGTACAATAAACCTGAAGGAGAGTTGTGTAGCCGCAAGGATCCTGAGGGACGGGCAACGGTATTTGACCGCTTACCTAAAATTGCCAATGGTCGCTGGATAGCGGTGGGGCGATTAGATATTAACACCAGTGGTTTGTTATTATTTACCAATGATGGTGAGTTGGCCAACCGTTTAATGCACCCTAAACATGAAATTGAACGAGAGTACGCAGTACGCGTATTCGGTGAAGTGGATGAGAAAGTCATAGCACAGCTTAAAAAAGGCGTAGAGCTTGAAGATGGTGTGGCTAAATTTACCACTATAAGACGACGTCCTGGCGATGATGAAAGTCTAAACTCGTGGTTTAGCGTGACATTATCTGAAGGCCGAAATCGCGAAGTACGCCGCTTATGGGAATCTCAGGGCATGCAAGTAAGCCGTTTGATCAGAGTAAGCTACGGCGGTTTAGAGCTGCAAAAACGTCTACCTCAAGGGGGGTGGATTGAATTACCCTTAGAAGATTTGAACCCTTTGCGTCAATCAGTACAGTTACCTAATGAAACTGAAAGTTTGATCAATGAAAAACGCAATAAACTCGACCATGTGCGTATCAGCCGCATGCGCCGCTCAGTTAAAAAGCACAAACTTAATAAAAACTTAAAAAGACGAAAGTAGTCTTTTAAACGCGATGAAGCACCTATAGATTCAAGTCGTAGGTGCTTTTTTTATGAAGCAGGGTAATTTACAAACAAATAATCAGTAAACCAATCGAACAGGCTAAGCCTATTGACCACACCACACTTCTCAGTACATGAATGTCTAGCCAATAACAAATAGCATAGATCAAACGTGAAACAACAAATCCAATGGCTAAATATTGAGGGATGTCACCCACATTTCGAGTGATCAGGGCAGTTAATGCGCCAGGAATAAACATCATCAATGCTTCAAAGCTATTTTCATGGACCGCCCGTGCTCTTGCACCAAAACCAGTGAGTTTACTTTGTTGTTCTCTCGGGTTTCGGTTGTCGTATCCCCCCATTTTATTTTGTGCAAACGCTAAGGGTGCTTTGAATAAAATAGGCATTATAGTGGCAATAATTAAACAGATTATTATGGTGTTCATAGGGTTCTCAAGTAACAGATAATGTTGTATCGGTTTTTACATTAACATTATCGTCTTCGATCAAACAAACTGATATTCATTCACTTTTATTTGCTTGCAGCTATACAAACACTAAAAGGATAAATAAAAAAAGGCCGCTCACACTTAGAAGTATAGAGCGGCCGAATAGTCGGGAATGACATTGGGTACAGTTATAAAATTAACTTATTTTTCGTCGTCGAATTGAAATTCAATTTTGTTTAGTAATTGAGCATCATCAATGTTTAGCTCAACTTCACGATACAGTATGATTTGTCCGCTTACGGTAGCACTGTGTTTTATACTCAATGTGGGAACCGACTGGTTGCTATTGTTGCCATTGTTTTTATGAAAGATAATGTCACCAAGTACCTGGGTATTATTGGTTAACAGAATATCGCCAGTATGAGTGTGAACAGAGCCCTCTACTAAAACACCATTTAACTTTATCTCACCGTTGATGGTTTCAACATCTTCAGCCACGTTTGAAAAAGCTTGTAAACTAATATCGCCGTTAACGGTTTTGACAACTCCGGCACTGCTAAAGTGTTGTTCAGCAGAAATGTCACCATTCACTGTTGTGGCATTTTGAACAGATACGTATTCGCCCATTTCAATACTGCCATTAACCGTGTCGACCGTGCGCGCTGTAACGTCATCGTGTAATTGGATGCTGCCATTTACGGAGCTTACATTAGAAACATGCTTACCTTGTGAGACTTCTAAACCACCAAATACGCTACTTACGCTATTGCCACTTGAGGTATCGTTACTTCCGCCTCCAACATGAATAATACAACCTGACAAAATTACCACTGCTGAGCTGGCGATTATTGCTTGTGAAAGTGTTTTTAATGGCTTGGCGATTAACATAAAATTCCTAGTAAGTATAATTTTGATAGTTTGAGTGTTATTTTTAGCAGAAGTTGCAGAACTCAGGCCATGTTTTTAACATGTTGATTTTATTAATGTATTTTGTTTGGTGAAATGAAAAAATTCATATTATTAGGCAAAATAACAATATATTAGTTAAATAACTAAAGAGCTTAGTGATTTTCGCTACAGGTTAAAAAGAGCTCGGTTGGCCAGTGTCATCATCCAACTATCAAAAACTTGATAGTTGGATGACAGCACCCCAAAAACAAAAGGCCAGTTTTATCTTACGTGTTGTTAAGAGTTAGTTTTTCTCTAGCAAGGTGATTAAGCTAGATGTGTCAAACCGGCCGCCACCGTTAGCTTGCACTTGACTATAAAATTGATCGACCAATGCGGTTAACGGCAAGTGTGCGTTAGATACCCGAGCTTGGTCTAAAACAATACCGAGATCTTTTCGCATCCAATCGACGGCAAAACCAAAATCAAACTGGTTATCTAACATGGTGCTTGCACGATTATCCATTTGCCAAGATTGCGCAGCGCCTTTGGAAATGACCTCTACTACAGCTTCTGCATCTAAACCATTTTGTTTAGCAAAGTGTAATGCTTCAGATAAACCTTGCACGACTCCTGCGATACAAATTTGATTAACCATTTTAGCCATTTGGCCGCTGCCAACAGGGCCTAATAACTTTTGCATTTTGGCGTAACAACGGATTAGAGACTCTATTTTTTGATAAATCTCTGGCTCAGTACCTATCATCACCGTGAGGGATCCGCTTTGAGCACCAGCTTGCCCACCAGAAACTGGGGCATCGGCATAACCAATGTTTTTAGACTTGCCTATCTGAGATAGCTCCTGAGCCACAGATGCGGAGGTGGTTGTATGGTCAACAAAAATGCTTCCCGTGCCCATGCTATTAAATGCGCCTTTGTCACCGATAGTAACTTCTCGTAAATCATCGTCGTTACCGACACAGGCAAATACCACATCTTTGCCCTTTGCTGCCGCTTCAGGAGTGCTGGCTTTGTCACCTTTAAATTCTTGTAACCAAAGTTCCGCTTTGTTAGGGGTACGATT
Source organism: Aliiglaciecola sp. (assembly GCF_039982535.1). Classification (NCBI taxonomy): domain Bacteria; kingdom Pseudomonadati; phylum Pseudomonadota; class Gammaproteobacteria; order Alteromonadales; family Alteromonadaceae; genus Aliiglaciecola; species Aliiglaciecola sp. Next base: position 94,283 of record NZ_JBDWYG010000069.1, on the reverse strand, counting down.
ATAAACGGTCACTTTGTGGCCAGCATTAGCTAAATAGCCTGCCATAGGAAAGCCCATGACGCCTAAGCCTAAAAACGCAATATTCAAAGAATGATTTTGATTGGTCATTGGAACTCCTTTTAAATTTATGCGCGTTGTGCGCTAGTCTGGTTTTCTTCAGCAGTTTTTGTTTTTAGGCCGCTACTGGACTCTAAAACATAACTTTTAGGCATGAAGCAATCTACCGAAGACTCCTGCATTTCTTTTTTAAACTGCTCTGGGTAATCATCTGTTAATAAACAGCCTGTCACTAGGCTAGGGTAAATTTCATCATAACGTTTTATTTCTGTTTGGCTGGTGCGTCGATAGATATGGCCACGATGGATGGAACCGTAATCTGACAGGCCAGCAGAGGAAACAATATCTAAGGTCGCGTGAACGGTTTCTTGGTGATATCTAGCAACTCTTTGCGCTTTATCTTCAACCACGATCCCCTTGGCTAAATGTTTATTCTGTGTGGCAATACCAGTAGGACATTGATTGGTATTACAAACTAGCGATTGTACACACCCCAATGCCATCATCATTCCTCGTGCGCTGTTACATATATCTGCACCTACTGCGATATTTCTAACCACGTGGAAGCCTGTAAAGGTTTTCCCACTCGCTATGACTTTGATATCTTTTTTGAGATCGAAACCTTGCAAAATATCACAAACATAAACAAGGGCTTCGCGAAGGGGCATTCCCACTGAGTTAGAATATTCTAGAGGCGCCGCACCTGTGCCACCTTCGCCGCCGTCAACTGTAATAAAGTCAGGTTTTATTCCGGTTTTAATCATGGCTTTACACATGGCCACAAATTCACTCTTTTGACCAATACAAAGCTTAAACCCAACGGGTTTTGCACCGGACAAATCCCGTAATTGTTGAATAAAGTCCATCATTTCAAGGGGAGAAGAGAAAGCACTATGTCCAGGAGGTGAGTCGACGCGGGTTCCAGGTTCGACTAATCTTATTCGTGCTATTTCAGCGGTATTTTTATCTGCAGGCAAAATACCACCATGACCAGGTTTAGCGCCTTGTGACAATTTAATTTCAATCATCTTAATTGATTCTTTGTTGGCAACTAGTTTAAACGCTTCGGGATTAAAGTTACCTTGGTCATCTCGGCATCCAAAGTAACCTGTACCTACTTGCCAAACCAGATCGCCACCATTTTCAAGATGATAAGGGCTAACGCTTCCTTCTCCAGTGTTGTGATAAAAGTTACCTATCTTTGCGCCTTTATTTAAAGAGCGAATAGCATTGGCACTTAAAGAGCCGAAACTCATGGCTGAGATGTTAAAGACACTAGCTTGGTATGGTTGTTTACAATCTGGGCCACCCACGGTCACTCTCGGTTCTGGTTGCTTTTCATCGTAATGAATGGCACCCACTGAGTGACTTATCCATTCGTAGCCAACGTTTTGTGTATGTAATTTGGTTCCGTAGGGAAGGGAGTCAAGTTGGCCTTTTGCGCGCTGATATATAACAGAGCGAAACATACGGTTGACTGGCACGCCATTGGTTTCTGATTCGAAGAAATATTGCCGCAAGAATGGTCTGATATCTTCCATTAACCATCGTCCGTGACCAACGATAGGGAAGTTTCGAAGCAATGCGTGTTTGCTTTGAAAAATATCGTAAAAACCAACAATAGTTAAGGGGATAAGAATCACTAATCCCCACATGGAGGCCCACCATAAATTGCTGGCTAGAATTATCAACCCCCAACTTAAAAAACAAAAAACATAAAATGCTAGTCGCATAATTTTCCCCGTTGATCACAAAACCACTACTGATATTGCGTTAGTGCTCCGTGAATTATTTTATAACGATAACCTAAGATTAGATTGCACTTCTTCAATGAGTGTCTTGGGCACATGATGTTCAACAGCCAAATATTGCCACTGTGACACTTGTTCTACGACCTCATCTATTATCCGATCAACTTTTCGCTTGTTGAATATGGGACTGAGTTGAGCGAAGGCGTAAAAATCCTCTCTAGCAAAGTTGTCGCGCTTACCATTTATTGACATCCAATGACTATTTACCCACTTGCTACCTGGCTTATAGCTATAGGCAAGGTCGTAGGCCGGTGCTAACGTCCATTGTTGTTCATGGTTAAACATAAACGCAATATTCTTTGCATGATCGTCATGATTTCGAGCCACAACATTAAAAACCATTCTTCTGAATATTTGCTCTGCTTCTTTAGCCGATAACCTTAGTTCACGAGCAACATCAAATAACTCTGCATAAGAATAGATACCTACTTGTTTAAAACTAACATGGGCAAGTCCATTTAATGTTTGCACATGTACTTTATCATTGCCTATTCGATCAAATCTTTGGGTAATAAAGTGTCGCCGTTTTCCCTCGTTGAGCAAATGGCAAGGCATCATTTCAATTTGGCATGCAGTGGCCATAAGGTAGTATACATACTCCATGGCGCCATAACCCATAGGATCACCAAATGTTTCCTGATCCTTGTTGTGCTCACTTACCCCGTCAAACTTCATTAAATAATGACTAAACCCATCAGGTGCATTAGTTTGCCCAGAGCGCACTTGGGTAAAATCCTGGTTAAACGCCAAAACAGCTTTGGGTCTTGCGCCACCAGCACTCATACCCACTGACATGAGCGCCATCATTGCTTCTTTGTCCTCATAACCTTGTTGGTTTAAAGACACATTAAATTCTGAGCGTTGATTAACTATGTCTTGTGCTATTTCTACAAGATTCTCAACCTCCAGTTGTTGCGAAGCATTGAGGTTCTTATGACGGCTAGCGGGGGCAAACGTTAACGCGCCCATTCCGCGAGTACCGGTATATTTTAGGCGTTGTAGGGGAGTGATGTCCCTGGGAGACTTACCCTGAGATGCAACCCATGCATTAATAACAGCATTACCAAAGTCATCGGGTAGGGAGTCAGCTACTAATCCTGGCAAACCTTTAAAGGCCGCAAAATCAGCTTCAGGGAAGGTATAAATTTGTTTTGACAATGGCATTTTAAGCGGTGATAACTGTATCCCGCTTTTAATAAATGCCGTTGTATATTCGAATGCGCCTAACTGTTTATCTGGATCGTAACTTACAGCGCCAACTTGTTGATCCTGATAATTCACCATGACAACTTCATTTACCATGCTGGGTCACCTTTTTTCAGTTGGGGATTATTGCCTGATGCACGTTGTCTTTTTTGTCCTTGTCGTTTGGCTAATTGAACTGGGGATTCGGTTGGAATAGGGATAAACAGATCCAGTTGTTTACTTAATCCCAATGCGACTAAAATTGCTACCACAGTCTCTAACTGAGCATGACCTTTTTCTGCACGCATAATTACCTTTCTGGAAAGGCCTGTTTTATCCGCAATGTCTTGCTGCGTTAAATCTGCATTTAATCGCGCTTGTTTGAGACGTTCGCCTAAATTTGAAACAATTTCTTTAATTAGCATAATGGCCTTAAAGTCGCCCTTTGGGAACATTATTTGATTTTACCTATATAATGTTCCTAAATTGTAACTTTATCAAGATATATATTAATGTTCTATTATGGTTACATTAGCGGTGTATTTTCTTTTAATGTGCGGTTTTTGGGACTTTGTGCTGTTATAATATTATAATCTACTACTTTCAAAAAACGTTTTAATTTCAGTGGCATCCAAATCAATCTCTTTAGATTCTAACCATTCGATTGCGGCATCAACTGAGTCGAAGAAAGCGTAATCAACGCCTACTGTTTCATAACCTGAAGAGAGTTGCTGCCTAATCGTATTACTGATATCTGAATTAAGGATCACAATGGCAATAGACCTTATGCCATTATTTTTGCGCATTCTTGTTTGCTCTAAGAAAAGCTCATAGGTTGAGGGGGGAAATAAACTCTCTCCGTACAAACAACTTAACTGTCCCCACGGGCGAGATTGATCAACAGATTCTGAAGCATAACTAGTATTTTCAACCCCTTTTTCAAGGGCTTCATCATTCCAAGGGCCTCGACCACTAAAGAGTAAAACCTGTCGGCATTTACCTACAACGTAATTACCATGTTCCCATAATTTCATTGGACTCCGTGTACTCTCTCGAGTTTAACTGTTATTCAACTCATCCGCGTAAATGCTGAATACAAAGTTAAAGATGGTATTTTTATCCTAAAGGGTAGAATAAGGGGCGAAACTAAACAAGTTGATTGGTGATTTGAATCACCTTAATAAAAAAATTAATCCCGTTTGAAAAAGTAAAAAGCTGGGATGGCGGTTACCCCTTTTTCTAGAATATCATTTCCATCAGCTAGGTGAATTTTAGGTGTGGGAGCGTACACGTCGCCATATGATGGACCCGTCACAACCACTTTTTCTGACAATAGCTTTTGTAACTCTTTAGGAAGGCGTCCGGTAAACACTATGGCCTCGGGATCGAGTAAACTTTGAATGGCTTTTAGCGGAAACTTCATGGTTTCCACACAGGCAGTGACCCAAGACATAATACTGGTATCTTGGCGGTCTATTGCAGACTGCACTTTTTCAGGCGTTGCTTCTTCCCCCCATACGGCAGATAAGTGTTTGTATAGTGAACCTAGGGTAGGTCTTAATAACGATTTATCGCTGCTAAACAAGGCGGAGATTTCCCCTGCATTGCCAAACGCACCATCAACCACTTCACCTTCAAAAACAAAGCCACCACCAATGTCTAAGGTGAACAACATTAAATAAAAGCTTTGTAATTTTGCGCCTTTTTGGGTTAACGAAAAACCAATTGAAGCCGCATTACCATCATTTTCAACAAAACACTGGTGCCCGTATTTTTTAGCAAAAGTTTCTTGGAAATTAACCACTGACCAGCCTTGAGGATCTTGTTGTGAGCAGATCCGCCCCTCTACGTCAGTAAAAAAGCCAGAGATAGAAATACCAATTCCCAAAACATTAATGGCAGGGTTCAGTTCAGCAAACAGTTTATCAAGCATGGCTATCGCCGCTTTAATTGCCAACTCAGCAGATAGGAAAGTACCATCTTGGCAAAATCTAACAATGTTCGTGCGGTCAAGATCATCCAATAACACCACAACTCTATCGTGTTCAAATATGACACCAACACTGGCAAAAATCCCTGGTTGCAAGGTCAAATAGGTCGCTGGCTGGCCTCGTTGGCCGGCGATTTTAGAATGTTCAGCCACTATGCCTAAGGATATGAGGTGTTTAGTTAATCGAGTTAAGGTTTGATTTGATAACCCCGTTGATTTAGCAATTTCTGCACGGGTAGCTTTTCCATTTCTGCGAATATTCTCAATCACTTTTTTGTGACTGCTATTTAATTGTTTTTCAATAGACGAAATAGAACTGACTGGTTGTTGGCTGTGCACTTATATCTCCTTGGGGGATGTAAATGACAGATTTCAACGTTGATAATCAAAAACATCCATCAAAGTAGAATACCAATATGGTTACTTAATTACCATATTGATATTTAAGTTTACTGAATATAGCCGTTCAAGGCATTTTTAGGTTTTTTCGTGTAACAGTAAATTACTGAAAAATATAAATATTATGTTTTTTGCTAATTTATTTATCAAATATTAAGTATTGCAGTGGTAATTAATTGTTGACAATTTACCCAAGGTTCCGCTAGTTTAATTACCAGAGTGGTAATTAATAACTATAAATACACTGTCAACATTGAGGAAAATTCATGAGCAGAACACTTGTTACTCCCAAAAGAATTAAATTCAGTAAGATCTCCACTGCAGTAATCTTAGGCATGTTAAGCAGCGCGTCTGCTAACCTCTACGCCCAAGAGTCAAGCGAAGGTGATATTGAAGCCATTACCGTAAAAGGTGTGCGCGGTAGCCTTTTAAAATCCCTAAATCAAAAACGATTCGCCAATAAAGTGGTTGATGTTATTACCGCTGAAGATATTGGTAAGTTTCCTGAAGCTAACTTGTCTGAAGCGATTCAACGTGTACCAGGTGTTACCTTAAACCGAAACCCTACCGGTGAAGGGACTGCAATAAACTTACGTGGTCTTGGTCCTGAATTCACTTCGACGGAAGTTAACGGCATGTTGGCTGGTGGTAGTGATGGAACTCGTGGTTTTTCATTCGAAATCTTTCCTGCTGAATTATTTAACAGTGTAGAAATATCTAAATCAGTAACGGCTGATCAAGTGGAAGGGGGCATTGCAGGAAGTGTTTCTCTTTATACGCCAGACCCGTTAGCGACCAAAGACCAAGTACTCAATGTGTCTGTTTACAATAACTACAGTGATAATACGGGCACAAACAGCCCTAAAGCGTCAGTAGTATTTAATAAAAACTGGGATGATACTTTCGGTATTAATGCCGCTTTGGTCTACTCAGATACAGATATGCAAAATAACGAAGTACGTGGCAGTAGCCATAGTCCTTTATCTTCCGTATGGGCCGGACCTGACGTAGGTGAAGAAGGTGGTCCTACTCAAGAGCAATTGGACGCACTTTATCCTCGAATCGAAAGTTTTGGTTACACTTCTGAGGAACGTGAAACCCTAGGTGCTGTTTTAGGTCTGCAATGGCGTCCTAATGATGACCTTGATATTAAAGCAAGAGCACTTGTTGGTAAAATCGATGGTGATCGAGTAGAAACCATTCTAGATGCGCCCTCTGAGAGTAATATTACTGCGGTTAGTAACACTGTCATTGAAAACGGTGTAGCGACTCAAGCTACCCTAACTGGTGTACAACAACGTGTTGGTGCAAGACAAGAGGCAATTGACGAAGAAGTTAACCAGTTCACTTTAAGTGCAGATTGGCACATCTCTGATAGCTTGAAATTTTCGCCTTATATTGGCCACTTTAGCCGCGAAAAGACTAACAGTAATGACTTGTTTTCCTTTCGTAGAATGGAGGCAGACGGCAATTTCTACCCAGCTGATGTAAGTTACATTATGCGTGACAACTATCTAGAGTGGTCTACCCCAGATACTGATTTTGCTAGCAACCCTGAAGAATTTGTTGTTAACGTATTCATTCGTCGTCCTTTGGAGACAAAAGACTCTAACAATACCTTGAAGTTGGATTTTGAATACGACAACGGCGATATGATGAAAGTTGACTTTGGTATGCGTTTTACTGATAGAGAATTGCAACAACACCAAACTCGATCTGATATTAGAGCGGAAACCTTCTTAGAAGATGGTGTTACTCTTCTAAACCGCCGTACTGATTTACCCACTTTAGCGGATGTATATACTCCACTAGACCGTTTTAATGTAGATGGTGCTGGTTTTGCTCCTTCTACGTTAATTGGTGGTGATCCTGCGCAAATCCTATCAACTTTCTTTAGTGCTGATGGCACGCCCATTGACGGTTTATACGAAGATGTAAACGAACCTTTTGAGCTAATCAACAGCTTTGAATTGCAAGAACAAACTATTGCAGCCTATGCTCAGGCAAATATTGAAGTAAGTGAAAGTGTTACATTAAGCACTGGCTTGCGTTTTGTTAGAACATTGCAAACCATTGATTCACAAGTAACTACAGACTCCTCAGATGTGAATGCGTTTACCCCCGTTAGTTTGAAAAGTGATTATCAAGAGATTTTACCGAACATGAATGTACGTTATGCGCTGAATGACGATATGGTTGTGCGTGCTGCATACTTTAAGAGTTTAACGCGTCCAGCGTTGGGTGAATTGGCTGCATTCGAAAGCTTTAACGGAATTGATGAAGGGGGCGGTCTTGGTTCTCGTGGTAACCCAGATCTGCAACCGTTTACAGCGGATAACTATGACATTGGTTTTGAGTGGTACTTTACCAGTGAAGCAGTGGCAGCGATCAATATATTCTATAAAGATTTAGATGGTTTCATCGATACCTCATCGACTACAGAAATTAGAGAGTTTCCTAGACAAAGCGATGGTGTGATTGTTAGTGGTCCTATTATCTTTACCCAACCAGCAAACGGCGTTGGTGCAACTATTACGGGTATAGAGTTAGCTTATCAATCTAGACTGGGATTCATCAGTGAGTCTTTAGACGATTTTGGTTTGTTGGCAAACTACACAATGATTGATAGTGCTGCTCAATATTCAGATGAAGGTGATGTACGTAACTCCGGTTTACCTGGATTGTCAGAAAGTAGTTACAACTTAGCCTTGTATTATGATGTTCCTAGCTTTAACGCCAGACTGTCATACACATGGCGTGATGAATACTTAGTGGAATTTGCTTCAACTGCGGGTATTCCTCAATGGCAAGAAGAGTATGGACAGCTTGATTTCTCCGCTAGTTACAATGTGACTGAAGCGCTACAAATTCAGGTGCAAGGATTAAATCTGTTAACTGAGCAAGAAGTGAATCGTTCGGTTCAAAATACCCCGTACGATCTTGCCCAAATCGATAGAAGATTTATTGTTGGTGCTAGATACTCGTTTTAAACACGAAAATTAGGTTAAGGAGCATCAAAAGATGCTCCTTGCTTAAACCTATCAACATAGCAATCTACACTATCAACTCTAAGCTAACATTTCTTACCGAGTGAAATATCATGTCTATGTTCGGTTTCTCAATAAGATGCTTTGTCATTGCTTGCCCTTTATTGGTCAATGGCTGTTCATATCCAACGCAAACATTGACGGGCTTGCCTGCATCATTTGTAGGTGCAACTCAAGAAGTCATTGCGCCTGGACTAAGCTACTTCAATGTACAAAGAGGTGAGCTGTCTGGATACTTTGAGTTAAGCAGTTCAGTGTTATCTGCAAGCGATGCTGAAGTTTTGGTTGAGAAATTAAACAACTATTTATCAACACTGGATCACCAATCAACCGCTGACACTTTGGAAGCGAAACAGGTAGATCTGGTTGAACAAGGACCTGATGGCAGTGATTTAGGCAAATTAATCACATTAGGTCAGTTTAATACATTAGCTGATGCGCAAAAAATGCAACAACAACTTGTAGCAAGTGGATTTCAATTGCGTCCCTCACACTCTAGCCAACGAAGTGGTGGTGAGGGTAAACAAGAGATTAGTATTCTTAAGTTGGTGCCAACTGCATATTCTGGCAGTTTAACTTCCAATTTGGCTAAGCAACAAATATCAGGTGTTGAAAAAACATCTTCAATAGCGGCAAGAAAACAAGCACTTGCTGCAGTGAATGGTGGATTTTTTGCATTTAATTCAAGCCAAGGAGTCATTGGTGATGTGGCTGGTTTAGCCGTCGTCGATGGCACATTAGTGAGTGAGGCTGTAGCTGGCAGACCTGCATTAGTGATCAACAATCAACCTGCATTATCCGTTGATATTATAAATAATGTGCATTCTCAGATAAGTTTGTCCGTTGCGGACAAGGTCTTTCATGTGGATGGCATTAATCGTTTACCAGGAAAAATATTTAACTGTGGTTTCAGTCATCCAAACGTGCTGGCAATACACGATTTTGTTTGTCATAAACCCAATGAAATCATTGTTTACAATCATTATTTTGGCAATCTCGCTGGGATTTTGAGTCATAACGAATTTCACTTTTTTGTAGATGAAAATAATTCTGTTTATTTTGATTTACCTAACCAGTCAGCGGTTTTACCCATCGGGCACCGTCTTGTTATTGCTACCGGTGAGTCAGCGACACCATTAAAAAAGACAGTGTCATCTAAAGCCCAAGTGGCTATCGCTGAGCAGATAATAAGTGATTCAGGCGTACTGACTTTAAACAAGGGTACCTACGTGATTAACGGTGGACCGACGTTGTTAATTGATGGCAAACAACCTGTTTCTCAGCGAAGCAGTCAAGGTTGGGGAGTGAGGGCTATCCAAGAAGGCACAGCCGCTATTGATGAGCGAGACGGTATTTCTGAAACCTCGGCGTTAAACCAACGAGTCAACTTTTATCAAAACTGGGTGTTAAAGCGCCACCCTCGCACAGCTGTGGGTGTCACAGATAACGGCGAAGTATATGTGGTGGTGGTTTATGGACGAGACCCATTTAAAAGTATAGGCGCATCCATTACTGAAATGGCAGAGCTTATGTTGGAGTTAGGTGTTGAAAAAGCGATCAATCTTGATGGTGGCGGTTCTAGCGTAATGGTCGTGAATGGCCATATAACAGGCAGACCATCGGATAGTACTGGAGAAAGGGCAGTCGCTGAAGCGTTGCTATTTACGGCGAATAAAAAGGTTTAGAAGTGGTAACGGGATTAAAAAATACATTGAAAAATAACGCAAAACCTGATGGTTCCCTCATTTTGGGAATTGATGGCGGTGGTACAAAATGCAAAGCCGTATTGATGTCGGCAGATAATGTGGTTTTAGGCGAAGGTACTGCAGGACCTGGAAACCCCGTTTACGGTTTAGAACAAGCTAAAGACTCGATTACAAACAGTGCTCTTATGGCTCTAAAGCAAGCGGGGATTGCACCCAGTGAACTGGCAAATATTACCGTTGGAGTAGGTCTTGCCGGTGTAAACCTACCAAATCATTACAAAACGATTATGTCTTGGCAGCATCCTTTCAAACAAATTTTTTTAGCAACGGATTTATTGATTGCAAGTTTGGGGGCTCATAACGGCGGAGACGGAGCGGTCATAGTTACCGGAACGGGTTCCTGTGGATTTTCTTATGTGAATCAAACATCGACCATATTAGGCGGACATGGTTTTCCCCAGGGCGATAAAGGCAGCGGTGCATGGTTTGGCTTAAGGGCCGTTGAACAAGTTTTGCTGTCACTGGATGGTTTAGGTAAAACAACACAACTTGTTGAGGTTATGCAACGTCAACTTAATGTTAAAAATAGCGAAGAGCTCACAGAGAAAGTTGCAGGTAAACCAGCATCATTTTTTGCTCAACTGGCTAATTGTGTATTCATTGCAGCTGACGCTGGGGACGAAATTGCCATATCCATTGCCCATGAAGGCGCGGATTATATTTCAGCTATGGCTGAGAAGTTAATGAGCATTAATCCTCCTAGAATTTCTTTAATAGGTGGTTTGGGAAGATCACTTTTCCCTTGGTTAAGCAATGGATTGAAAAATGCACTATCTGCACCACTATCGACGCCAGAGGTGGGAGCTGTATATTTTGCGCGGCAAAATATACAAGCTTTGGGCGCAGATGAATCTTTATCAACAGTTATATAAATAAGAGTTTTACATGACACAAACAATAATGGAAAAAGAAGCGCGACAAACTCCCGAAGTTATTCGCGGACAGATTCAAGAAAATCAAAAAATCGTCACCAAGATTGCTGATAAGTTGCACGAGTTTAAACCGAAAATGGTGATGATTATTGGTCGCGGCTCATCGGATCATGCAGGCGTTTTTGCCAAATATCTAATTGAAATTGAAGCGCAAATCCCTACATTTGCTGCCGCGCCCTCAGTTTCAAGTGTGTATAACAAACAGTTAGATTTAGACAATGCTTTAGTCATTGTTATTTCTCAGTCTGGTCGTAGCCCCGATATTTTAGCCCAAGCAAAAATGGCAAAAAAAGGCGGTGCTTATTGCATTGCTTTGGTGAATGATGAAAGCTCACCTTTACAAGATATTGTGGATGACGTTTTACCATTAAAAGCAGGCAAAGAAGAGTCTGTTGCGGCAACTAAGAGCTATCTTTCAACACTTTCTGCACTGCTACATTTAGTGGCAACTTGGACAAACAACCAAGGTTTGTTGGAATCCTTAAATCAATTACCTAGCGCACTTGACGCTATTATTGATTCACCTTCACAATTAGCGCCCACAGCGGTTGATAATGTGAATAATCTTGTGGTCTTAGGACGCGGGCTAGGGTTTGCGGTTTCTAAAGAAATAGCCTTAAAACTAAAAGAAGTTTGCAGTATTCATGCTGAGGCGTTTAGTAGTGCTGAATTTTTACATGGCCCTATTACTCTGATAGAGCAAGGACTAGCAATATTAGATTGTTTAGTTGCAGATGAAAGTGAAGCTTCGCATATTGAACAAATAAACGAAGTGAAGCGTCGCGGTGCTCAAGTTATACATCTTCACCAAAATAAACTAGTAGCACATCCGAGAATAGCGCCCTTATTAGTTTTGCAACGTTTTTATATTGATGTAGCTAAGCTTTCAACCCATCGCGGCCTAAACCCCGATGTTCCCTTAGGATTGAATAAAGTAACCAAAACATTATGAAGCAACAAATGAGATTGCATGCTCAACGGTTATTTGATGGACAGGCATATCATTGTGACCAAGTGCTGGTAATTGAAGGCAAGAAGATCATTGCAATCGATGAAGATACTTCGCAGGTTGATAAGGTACTCAGTGGACTGGTTGCTCCAGGGTTTGTAGATTTACAAGTCAACGGAGGTGGCGGAGTGTTATTCAATGCTCTACCAACCGTTGAGTCGTTAAAAACTATCTTTGCAGCCCATGCTCGCTACGGTACAACTGGACTTATGCCCACGGTGATTACTGATGATATCAATACCATGAATATGGCAGCTGACGCAGTAGCGGAAGGGATCCGTCTGGGCGTACCGGGTATCATGGGTATACATTTTGAAGGACCGCACATTTCTACAGTTAAAAAAGGTGCTCATAGTCAGCAGCATATTCGGCCCATAACTGAGCAAGAATGGGCACTGTTTAATCGACAGGATTTAGGTAAAATCATCGTCACGTTAGCACCCGAAGTGGTGCCTGAAGAGCAAATAAAAGCCCTAGTGAACTTAGGTGTAAAAGTCTGTATCGGCCACAGTAATGCTGATGGAGTGACCACAAACAAAGCAATAGAGTGTGGAGCGACTGGATTTACCCACCTGTTTAATGCCATGTCGCCTATTGCAGCTAGAGAGCCTGGTGTAACTGGCGTGGCATTAACATCGGAAACCACGCGTTGCGGATTGATCGTAGATGGCCATCACGTCGATGATGTCAATATTCAATTAGCGCTAAAAGCAAAACCTAAAGGTGGGATCTTTTTGGTCACCGATGCTATGCCTCCGGTTGGCACAGACGCCACTGAATTTGAATTTTTTGACCGCCAAGTCAAGGTCAAAGCTGGACGATTAATATCCACCACGGGTGAGTTAGCTGGTGCTGCTATCGATATGGCATCATCAGTAAGGTATTGTCACTTTAACCTTGGGATCGCTGAAGATGAGTCAATTCGTTTAGCTAGCCAATATCCTAAAGATTATTTGTCAGGTTCACCTATACAAGCAAACCCGAAAGTACAACTTGCGCCAGGTATGCTGGCCAATTTTATTCAACTGGATGAGCAACTTGTTGTGCAGTCAACTTGGGTAAATGGTAATAACGTGTTCTCTCAAGAAACAATGGCTAAAGAGGTCTAAGAAAATGCAAACTATAACAACAAAAAAAACCAGTACTCTTGTTCCAATGATCGTGGTTGGCATCTTGTTTTTTATTTTTGGTTTTGTCACCTGGCTTAATGGTTCATTAATTCCATTTCTGCAATTAGTCTGCGAACTCAACGAGTTTGAAGCCTTATTCGTGACCTTTTCATTTTATATTGCTTACACAGTGATGGCGTTACCCATGTCCATCATTCTCAAAAAAACCGGCTACCGAAACGGTATGGCCTTAGGTCTTGCGATTATGGCAGTGGGCGCGTTGTTGCATATACCCGCAGCGATTACTGCCAACTACGCCTTTTTCTTAATTGCCTTATTTGTGCTGGCTGCTGGATTAACAATTTTACAAACTGCATCGAACCCTTACATTGTCTATTTAGGACCGGTTGAAAGTGCCGCAATGCGAATCAGTATTATGGGGTTGATAAACAAGAGTGCCGGTGTGTTGGTGCCAATTCTATTTACCTCTTTAATCTTATCTGACATGGGAAGTTTTACAGAAGAAGCCCTTAGCGGCCTATCGGAAGCGGCAAAAGATCAGCGTTTAATGGAGTTGTCCCATAACTTAATCGTACCCTATGTGTTAATGGCTATCGCATTAACTGCTCTCATTGGGCTAGTGAAGTTTTCTTCATTACCTGAAATAGCGACAAGTAACAGCGAACCTGAAGAGAGTGGGGCAAAAACCTCCATTTTTCATTTTCCGCACACAGTACTGGGAGCTATTGCGTTGTTTTTCTACGTCGGCGTTGAAGTGATTGCCGCGGATACCATTGGCCTTTATGGTTCTTCTTTAGGGGTTAGCAATTTCGCTGCTTTAACCTCATTTACTATGGTCTTTATGGTATTTGGTTATTTGATTGGTGTTACCTGTATTCCACGCTTTGTCTCGCAAGAACGTGCTTTACTCGGCTCTGGGATTGCAGGCTGTTTGTGTATTTTGGGTATCGTCTTGTCTTCTACACAATCCACCAGTATTGCCGATGTATTGTGGGGATGGACAGGTATTCCGGTTATTCCTAACACTATTACGTTTGTGGCGTTAATGGGGCTGGCTCATGCGTTAGTGTGGCCATCTGTATGGCCTCTAGCATTGAAAGGACTCGGAAATTACTCGGCGCAAGGCTCAGCGCTACTAATTATGGGTATCTCTGGTGGCGCTATATTACCCTTATTATTCGGCAAAATTTCCCATGAAATAGGCGATCTGCAATCTGCTTATTGGATAGGTTTGCCATGTTATTTATATATTTTCTTTTACGCGATTCGTGGACACGCTATCCGCTCATGGAAGTAGCACGTTAAACTTTAACTATCATTAAAAATAGGCTCAGTATGAAATGTAAAATTGGATTGCTCTCATTATCGCTAATACTTTTTGGCTGCAATGATCAGCAACAAACAAATCAAACCATTGTGGTTCCAGAAAAACCAAAAAATATCATTATGGTTGTGGGTGATGGTATGGGCCCCGCTTATATCAGTGCTTATCGATATTTTAACGATGATCCTAACACTGCTGAAATTGAGAAAACGGTTTTTGATCGCACGTTAGTGGGTATGAGCAGCACCTATCCAGCCCCTGTGTCTGGCTATGTGACAGATTCTGCGGCCGGTGCAACAGCCTTATCAGCTGGGGTAAAAACCTATAATGGTGCTATTGCCATGGATGTTAATAAACAGCCAGTGACTACCGTATTAGAGGTATCTAAACGCCTTGGTAAAAAAACTGGTGTAGTGGTAACTAGCCAAGTAAATCACGCCACCCCTGCAAGTTTTATGTCTCATAATGAAGCTCGTGGTAATTACGATGAAATCGCTGATAGTTATGTTGATAATTACCAAATGTATGATGTTGTATTGGGGGGCGGTTGGAAGTTCTTTTTACGTGATGATAGAGACTTAGTCAGCGAGTTTAAAGAGCTGGGTTATCAATATGTTGATGACTATGCAGCCCTAAACAATGTTGCAAAGGATAAACCGCTTTTGGGCTTGTTTGCAGATGTGGGTTTACCTTGGGCCTTGGACGACACTGATGCCAATCGTTTGAAAACCATGACATCCACTGCTTTGGATCAGCTAGAAAGTGACAAAGGTTTTTTTATGCTAATAGAAGCAAGCCAGGTTGATTGGGGCGGACACAGTAATGATATCGCTGCTGCAATGGGAGAAATGCAAGATCTCGCCAGCACGTTAGAAATGCTTGAAGAGTATGTAGCTCAGCATCCTGATACCTTGGTGGTGGTTACTGCTGATCACAGTACTGGTGGCATGACTCTAGGTGCCAATGGAAAGTATGAGTGGAAACCTGAGGTATTGCGCAGCATGACGCATTCCCCAATTTATATTGCTGAACAGTTGTTAAAGGCAGATATTACCGAAGCGCTAACTTCAGATTTGTTTAGTTTTAAGCTAACAGAGTCCGAACTTTCATTGTTAAGCTTCAGTAAAAGTATGGGAGAAAATAATCCACAGTTAAGCAACGAGGGGAACCCTTACGCAGATGCATCAGCGGATGCGGTTAAACAAGCACTTTACGTTAATATTAAACATATTATTGATGCAAGAACCCTTACTGGTTGGACTACCGGGGCGCATACCGCCGTGGATGTACCAGTATTTGCTTTTGGCAGTCACAGTGAGTCCTTTGTGGGCCTAAGCAATAATACTGATATCGCGAATACGGTGTTTTCGTTACTCGAACAGAAATAAACTAGATCAAGGGTACCTTTTGGTACCCTTTTTTATTGAAAGAGCAGGGCGTAAGAATAAACGCCCTTATTTATTGATGTGCTTTGGGCTTATTGCCCTTTGAAATTACTCCGGCTCACCCTCATCTAAATTCAGAGCCAATACCTCACAATTGAGTTCTGCCAAAATGGATTCAGCAGTATTTCCCAAAAATGCTGCGGAAATGCCTTTACGAGCCACGGTGCCTAAAATCACTAGCCCTGCGTCGATTTGTTTAACTACATTTGGGATTACTTTTTCTGGCATGCCTGCTACAACATGCTTTTTGGCCATGGGAATTTCATGGGCTTTTTCCATGCTATCGAGTTTATCACTGTGAAATTGAGCACTATTGGCACTGAGTTTTTCAAAATTAATGGTAGGGAAATCAATGGCGGCACTCATGTTATGCACTAAATATGCGCTCACGGTGTGTATTTCGCTTTCTCCTAACTGTGCAAAAAGTCGGGCCGCTTCCAAAATGTCTTGATTCAACGCAACGTGTTTATCGTCTTTGGCTAACACATCAACCGCAGCCAATATAGGCGAGTTTGTCCAACTGGCGTGTTTTACCAATAACAATGGTGCTTTGCAGTAACGCAGCAAGTGCCGGTCGATTGGCATAGCAAAGGGATTTATACTCATGGAGTCTGCGGTTATGCGTTTGATCACCAGATCCGGTTGGATCTTGCTTACGGCATCTTCGATACCTTCGTGTACCTCTCGACACCATTCAACATGGGTAGTGCAACGGATGTTCTTTTTCTCAAGATCTTCAGCAATGGTATTGAGATAGAGATAACGATCTGCAAGATATTCTTTTTTCATTTCTTTACGGTGATCGCTTGAAAGCACATCGGTTAGATCTAAAATAGGCTCGTAAATTACATTCAGAAGATGAATATGTACTTCATTCAATTCGGCAAATTTTAAAGCCCGAAGTAAGGCTTCATGCTGCTTACGCTTGCCACTGATGACAACTAGAATTTTTTGCGGTGTTTGCATAGTAATCTCCATTAATGAATCAAGCCGATACACTTTGACCATACACCGATTATTCAATCACTACTTGATGTCGATCAATATTGGTGAATAAACAGTTTAGTCGAATATGTTTAGGCAAACCTAATGATTCCCTTATACCTACTATAATTTTCATTTTTCAAAGGCAGTAAGGGCTTCAAACCCATTCACTAAATCAGCAAGCTCTTCATCAATGGCACTTTGTCTGAGTTTATTGAATGACTTTTGCATTTGCTCTTGTAACTCTTCTATATTTTTTTCAGCTCGCTGCATTGCTATAAGTCGACTTGCATTTTCACTTGCTAGTGACTCTATGCAACCTTTAAAAATGGATGTGAAAATATATTCTTTTATGAGTGTGCTAAAGGTCGTCGCATTATTAACCAGCAACTCTGGAATACATTGATTAGGCCAAGTTAGTGATACAAATTCGTGTTTCCACTTTTGGTCAAAAGGTAATATCCGCTTAAAGCAAGGGCCATAGTTAGGTTTGTCTAAGGTACGATTGAAAAAAAGATAAACTTCTTTTAACTGATTTTTTGTTTGTTGTTGCTCGATTTCTATCAAAACCTCAGAAACAAAAGAGGTAATGCTTTCTATTGAATTCGGCAATGGAAACTGTCTTCCTAATGGAACTTTTTGTCCTTCGAGTAACGACTGTATTCGCTCACCAGCTGTCCATATCAGTTGCGCGGCGCCGAACTGTTGACGCTTAACATTTAAAAAATCGACTAAAATATCATTAAATTGTCCCACCAATCCCTGATCAGAGCCGATAACAATAATTCCAATTTTGGTTTTATGATCTGTTGGGGAGGATATTTTTTCTGTAGCGGGATAGTCACTTTTATCAGTATTGATAAAATAAGCAGTTAATCCTAATTGTACGGTTCGGTAATAATCTTCGAGTGAAAGTACTGCATTTTCATATTGATTTATATTTGCCGCAGCCATGGCTTTCATGGTTCTAACAACTGATTTCAAATCAGTTGCACTGACAATTTTACGTTGTAAATCGCTATTCGATTCACTCATATTATGATTCGCCGCTTTCCGTATTAGCGTGAGAAGGGCTATCAGAACCGCTTTGCAAAGGTGCCAAAACCTGTTTAAACATAGTCAGAATATCCTTGAGCTCTTGTTCTGTTAAGGTATTCGCTAGGGCTAATTTGTGTTGAATATCCTCATGAAGGTTATCAATTCCATCGACTACGGCATCTTGCGCCTGTTGAATATACTGAAGTGAAATCCCATCAAAGAAATGGTGTGTCAGGGCTAACAATACAATAATTTGTGCAGATACTGACAACGGAGACGACTCTGGTTGGTTTAAGCAGGCTCTAATACGCTTACCATGTTCGATTGTTGCTAAACTGCTGTCATCTAAACGAGCGCCAAAACGCGCAAATGATTCCAGTTCTTCGAATTGTGCATATTCCAATTTTAATGTGCCCGAAACGGCTTTAAATCCATCTCTTTGCGCTTTTCCGCCTACTCTGGATACGGACTTTCCCACATCAACCGCTGGCAATACCCCCAAATCAAATAATTTGGGAGACAAGTAAATTTGCCCATCGGTAATGGAAATTAGGTTGGTCGGAATGTAAGCCGACATATTTTGTTCTTCGGTTTCAATGATAGGTAAGGCCGTCAGGGAGCCGCCTCCATGTTCTTCATTTAAGTGAGTTGAACGCTCCAATAACCGCGAGTGCAAATAAAATATATCTCCTGGAAATGCTTCTCTTCCAGGCGGACGACGAAGTAATAAAGATAACTCTCGATATGAACGGGCATGACGAGTTAAATCATCGTAAACGATAAGTACGTCTTTTCCTGCGTGCATAAAGTACTCGCCAATACTGGTTGCAGCATAGGGCGCGATATAATCCAATCCTGGCGGATCATTGCCTTCGGTTACCATAACAACTGTGTATTCAAGGGCATTGTGCTGCTGTAATGTGGCAATGGTTTTCGCAATTGAAGATGATTTTTGGGCGATAGCACAATAAATACATAGGACGTTTTTGTCGCGCTGATTAAGAATGGTATCAATGGCGATTGAGGTTTTCCCAGTTTGTCGGTCGCCCATAATTAATTCCCGTTGCCCGCGTCCAACGGGGAGTAGGGCATCTAACACCTTAATACCTGTTTGCAATGGTTCGGTCACTGGTAAACGTGACATAATTTCTGGAGCAGGGCGCTCAATGGGTAAGCGTGGCGTTTGTGAAAGGTGACCTTTGTTATCTTTGGGGTGGCCCAAAGGATTGATAACGCGGCCCAATAGGTGTTCACCCACAACGATGTCCATTACTCGTCCAGTTCGCTTTACTTGGTCTCCTACACTTAGCTGACAATAGTCACCTAACAACACTACGCCAACTTCATTTTCATCCAGATTAAAGGCAATTCCGTAAATGTTATTTGGGAAAAGCACCAGTTCTTCAAAACCTACACCTGGTAAGCCCTTTACTGTGGCAATACCCGGAGACACACTGTTAACAATACCAACTTCTTCAAGCAAACAGTTGCTCGTCACATCATTATTTGATTGGTTTAGCTGCTCAAACAGTGAATCATAATTTTGCTGTAAACTTGCCTCAGGATCCTGTTTCATTCTATCTCTGCACTTTTTTTGGTTTAACGTATGTTGGATTGCGCCAGATCTGGCTTATTAACTGTCTTTATGGTGCTAATGTGAGCAGACACTTTTTTGGGCAACTGGTGTTGCAGGTTTTCTTGCATTGAATTCAAGTAATTTTGTGTACTCCAAGGAATTTTCCAACCATCAAAAATAACTTCTATGCCACAAATTAATTCTCGGTTTATTGTGTAGTTAAACTCAAGTGCTTCCACGCTGTCTGATGAATACGTTTCTTCAACCCATTGTTGCAACTGACTTTTTTGTGCTGAAGTTAACTCGAAGGTGCTGTGAATATGAATAGGCGCTGTGGTGGCGTTTAACGCTTTACTAAACTGAGCGTGTTGTTCCTTATCCAAGGTGTTAAGTTGCAGCAACAACTTATTGAACATCAATGTTTGCAATTCACTATCGGCAAGTTCATTCAGTATTTTTTGACTCGTACTAAAGACTTCCTGCATGCTTCTTTGCACAACTTGCTGTTGCAAGGCTTGGATCTCTTGTTCGATAGAATGTAATCGAGTTTCCAGAATTTCAGCCGCCTCTTGTTGTGCGATATCGAGTAGTTCTTGACGTTTAGCTTTCGCTTCTTGATTGGCTGTATTAATGATCTCGCTGCGTTGTTTTTCTATTTGCTTTAACTTCAGTTGATACTGCTCTTGCAACGCTTCAGCTTGTTCATTTTTTGCCTTTGCGTCACTAAGAATCTGAGCAATTTTGGTTTCTCGTTTATTCAAACCGTTGATAATTGGATGATACAAAAAGCGTTTTAATAACCACAATAATATTAAGAAATTGACGGTTTGAGCGATTACGGTAAACCAATCTATAGGCATTGCTTAGCTTCCTGCTTTCTCAACAAAATAGTTCCAAAATGGATTACTAAAAAGCACAATCATTGAGACCACAAAACAATAAATGGCGGTTGATTCAATCATGGCTAAGCCAACAAATAATGTTCGTGTGATGGTGGATGAGGCATCGGGTTGCTGAGCAAGTGCCTTTAACGCATTTGCAATTGCAGCCCCTTCTGCTAACGAAGGGCCTACCACCCCTATACCAATTGTCAGCCCTGCAGTTATGATTGAACAAATTGCAATTAGGGTGAGGTTATCCATTATTTTTCTCCTTAACAGAAACGGATATTGAAGTGTATTTTTGATTAGATTGTTGATCTTGCGCTGTGGCGGCGGCGATATACACAGCGGCAAGAATAAAGAAAATATAAGCTTGCACCATACCTGTTAATAACCCTAACAAAGACATAATTATTGGGAAAACAAAAGGCGAAATAACTAATAGGATGGCAAGGATCATGGCACCACTCATCATGTTCCCAAATAAACGTACAGCTAAAGCTAACGTTCGACTTAGCTCACCAATAATATTAAACGGCAGCATAAAAAAGTTAGGTTGAGCGTATGATTGTAAGTACCTTATTGGCCCTTGGTTTTTTATTCCGTATAACGGAACCGAAATAAATACACAAAGTGATAACGCGATTGTGGTGGATAGCGAACCGGTTGGAGGCTCATAACTTGGAAATATAGTGAGTAAATTAGCCATGGCAATAAACAAAAACAAGGTACCCAAAAAACCGATATATTTTGCTGGTGAGCGTAAATCCGCGTCGTTTATTTGTTGTAAAATTGTCACAACCAAAACCTCTAAACCATTTTGCCAGCGGGTCGGTCGCAATTGATCATTTAGATTACGAGTAATAAGGTACGCGCCCAAAACTAAGATAAACATAATTAACCAGGTAAAAACGATAGTGGCATTAAGTTTAAAAAAGCCGTATTGCCAATAAATAATTTCATCGGGCGTAATATGCATGGTTCTAAGCCTTTTTTGTTTTATCTAATATTCGACTAAAGCTTTTGTTTTTAATCACTGGATCTGGGGTTTGGGCGTAATAGTTAGCACTTTATTGGTAATCACTCGACCAATTAAAAAGCCAACGAGACTTGAAATCAGCAGCCAAAACTGCTGGTTTGAAATAAAGTAAAATCCCGCCACACTGACTCCCATGCGAAGCACAAAACCACCAATAAACCAGTATTCTGGGCGATCAGACTGCAATCCTTTTTGTACCGTAAACCATAAGCTATAGAAAAAACTAATGCCCAAAACAACACCTGCAAATAACGCTATTAGCATACTGTAGTGATCGCTCATAGTTTGTCTTCCTCGTCGGTTATATTGTTATGTTGAGCATCAGCGTCGGCATCATGAATCGCTTGGTGCTCTTTACTTACCCAGCCCCAAGCGGTGAAACATCCAATGGCTAGCCCCGCAAGCAATAATGCTAGGGTCCATGAACGTTGTTGCTCGAAGTTGTTATCAATCCAAATGCCTAACATTACCCCAAGAAAAGTTGGTACAGCCACAGACCAGCCAATTATTCCCATCATCCCTAAACCAAACCATACTCCAGGGGAGGAGCGGCGCTTTGCATTTAGTTTTAATTGTGCTTTAGTTTCCACTTGTTTAACCAACGCATGGGTTGATTGTGAATGGGACTCTTGTTTGTTGCCTGTTTTGCTCATACAAATTTAATCTTTCGAAATCGAAGAAAATTGCTTTAAAAAAGTAGTTTCTAATTTCGCCAGGACACTGCGTAATTCCAACTGTTCCTGATCTGCTTTTAAAAATTCTTCCTCGACAGTTTTATGTAATTGCTGCAAAGAGCCTCCAACAATTGCTCTGCGCACGGAAATGAGTAATTGTCTTCCGGTTTTAATTAACATTCCCTCATCAACGGCAATATACGAATGTTCGTTAGCTGCTAGTTGATAGGTTAATATTCCCGGGACAACAGGGGTTACACAGTCAAGTCTATTGGGTAAAACGCCGAAGCTGCCTTCTGGCGTTTCAACAACAACACTATTCACGTCTTTTAACTCCAAAAATATTTGGTTGGGCAGTAAAATTTTAACTAGCATGTTGATTTTCCTGTTGGTTTGGCTCGACATTCTCAGTGTTAGATTTTACTGCTTCGCTAATATCACCAATCATGTATAGCGCGCTTTCTGGGTAGTCATCAAAATCACCTCGCAAAATTTGCTCACAACCATTCAAGGCATTTTCTAAACTGACAAATTTTCCTTCCATTCCAGTGAATTGTTCTGTGGTAAAAAAAGGCTGAGTGAAAAAGCGTTCTAAACGACGGGCTCGAATAACAACTTTACGATCTTTATTTGCAAGCTGCTCTAACCCGAGCATGGCTATAATGTCTTTAAGTTCATCATATTGAGCTAGAATTTCTCTTACTTCTTGGGCTAATTTGTAGTGCCGTTGGCCGACAATATTTGCGGTGGCTAAACTAGAGCTGGATTGCAGCGGATCGATTGATGGGTAGAGCCCTTCGCTGGCTCGTTTTCGAGAAAGCACCAAGGTTGCCGAAAGGTGTGAAAATGTGTGGGTGGCAGCAGGATCGGTAAAATCATCAGCCGGCACATACACTGCCTGAATTGACGTTATGGCACCATTTTGGGTGTTTGCGATGCGCTCTTCTAGACCAGATAGCTCAGTTCCTAAAGTTGGTTGATAGCCCATTCTTGATGGCATTTGGCCCATTAAACCAGATACTTCGGATCCGGCTTGAATAAAGCGAAAAATATTGTCGATAAGGAGTAAAACGTCTTTATGTTCGTCATCACGAAAATACTCAGCCATGGTTAATGCACTATGGCCTATGCGAAATCGACTTCCTGGTGGTTCGTTCATTTGTCCAAACAGCATCACCATATTATCTAAAACACCAGCCTGTTTCATTTCACGGTATAGCTCTTCACCTTCGCGGCAGCGCTCGCCAATACCACAAAAAATACTGACACCTTGTTGATGACTTACCATATTGTGGATCATTTCTGTTAGCAGTACGGTTTTACCTACCCCAGCTCCCCCAAACAATCCTGCTTTACCGCCACGCTCAAGTGGACAAAGTACGTCGACAATTTTGATACCGGTTTCAAATATTTGTTGTTGGCTAGATAAGTTTGAAAGCAGTGGAGGCGCTTGATGGACACTTCGGCGCTGACATTGGTGGTTGAAATCTTTACCATCAATAGGGTTGCCAAATACATTAAACATGCGAGATATATTTTGTTTGCCAATGGGAACAGTAAGAGGTTGGCCAGAATCTTCTGCTTGCATGCCTCTTGCTAAACCTTGTGTAGGGGTTAAGGCAATTGTACGCACTTTGTTGTCCGGTAATTGGGTTAGGACTTCTAGAACGATAGCGCGATTGTTGGCGTAGATAATATTGTGAATAGCAGGTGGTTTATGTTCGAATTTGATTTCAACAATACTTCCACGCACAGCACTCACAACCCCTATCTGCATAGATGCGAGTGGCTCAGCTTCGACTGCCATATTCGTGGGATCTATTCGTGACATTAACGATTTGCCTTAGTCTATAAGATGGTTATAACTTTCACTGCCAACACCAGATTGATAGGGATCAGACTTTTCGCCGTTAAAGGTTTATAAATTTCCTAAAGGTTATCGCTTATCTATATTTTTGGTTGATCCTAGGATTGCCCCGTCGTTTCTAAATTTGCGACACCAAAACTTATCCCTAAAGAAAGGGCACTTTGTAAGGTGATGTTGTCCCTAGCTACTCCTTTAGTTTGATTAGCAACTTGCTCTAAAGGTACGCTGGTTAACTGATTTTTTTGTTGCACAACAACTCGACCAAATAATTTTTCGGAAATGAGTTTCGCGGCAAATGCGCCCACGTTTGTTGCAAAAATTCTGTCATTAGCCGTGGGGGAGCCACCACGCTGGATGTGACCTAAAGATGTTGCTCTGACTTCGCCATTTAAGCGTGTTTCCAACTGGCTTTTTAATACATCTGAGATACCACCCAAGCGGATGGGATCTGGACTATCTGCAATGGTTTCTTGCACTGCCATAGTGCCATTTTCAGGTTTAGCACCCTCAGCGACAACAATAATAGAGTAATGCTGCTCACTGGCTCTTAGTTCACAAGCTGAAACTATTTCATCAATGTTGTATGGGTATTCTGGTATCAAGATCACATCTGCGCCGCCGGCCACGCCAGCATGTAGCGCTATCCAACCTGCATAACGGCCCATGGTTTCAAGGATCATAACTCGTTTATGTGAATGTCCAGTGGTGCGCAGTCGGTCAATAGCTTCGGTTACAATAGACACTGCGGTTTGGAAACCAAATGTACGCTCAGTACACATCAAATCGTTATCAATGGTTTTTGGCACACCAACAATGTTCATTCCTAACTTAGATAGCTCATAAGCAATTGACATTGTGCCGTCACCGCCAATCATCACCACTGCATCTAAACCTAGTTCATGATAATAAGACATAACGTCAGCCGAGCAGTCTTTGCCCTGATAGTCAAAAGGATTAGCTTTATTACTGGTTCCTAAAATAGTACCGCCAAGAGAAAGAATACCGCTGCAATCTGCATAGCTAAGCTGACGGACTTTACGTTTCAATAAACCGTCAAACCCATCTTCAATACCTATAATTTCGGCATTGTTATTTAACATTAATGATTTAGCTACAGCTCGAATTGCTGCATTTAATCCCTGACAATCACCACCGCCAGTAAGAATCCCAATCCGCATTATTATACTTCCTACGTTTTTATTTATAATTGCAATGTATTCATATTGGGGAGAAGTCTATTCAAGATTTTACCACTGTGGCGTGATTACGCTATTAGTAATAACCCTTACTTTTATGCTGATATAGACAAAAAGTCAGCCTATGAATATTCATCAATGGACGAGTACTTGAAGACGTTTTTGTTCATTCTTAGTAAACATCTTGTCTCTGAGGGTTTGAACTTTATTTGTTAGTTGCGTAGATGAATATTGAGCAGATAACCTATTTACTTCAGATTGGTAATCGGCTAATTTTTGTTGCCAATTTGCGCGTTTTTGCTGTAACGCCATTAATCGCTGTGCTGCCTCGTCACCAAACTCAGCGGCATAGTCATTATATGTGCTAGTTTGAGCAGGGGATTGTTGATGCAGCGAGGTTAATTTTGCTAGTTGTAAAGTTGGCGTTAAGGAGTTTTTTAATGAATCGGGTAGGGCTTCAATATGGGCCTCAAGCAACATCCGTTTTTGCTCTGCTGATAAGTTTTCATCTTGCCTAATTGCTAATCGTTGCAACGCCGCTTCATCCCATGCTTGCTCGCGAGCAAATAACATTTCAATTTCAGCTTGGCCGAAAAATTGCTCACGCAGCATCACTAGATCATCCATTCTAGACCGAAAAGAAAGGGTATCTGTTGGCGAAGCTCCGTCTATATTAATGAGTGATTTTTTATATTCTAAATAACGTGAAAAAAGCTCAGTTAACCCTTGGCAGTTCTCAAATAGAGCACATTCTTGATTGAACACTTGCCACATTTTTTGTTCGCTTTGTTCAAACATTGCGGTAAAACGATCAAGTCGATCTTTTAGGGCCTGATTAAACCAAGAGAGTTTGAGTTTGCTGCCATGGTTGCTAATCTGTTTATTTTGGTTAATTGACGTTTCCGCCACATTCAAGGTGCTGTTGTTATCGATAGTCGCCCTTGGCGAGTTTTTAACCTGGTTTGAAAACAGGCTAAAAACTGCGGTTATGACGACAAGACCGATAACCAAACTAAGGGCTTTCCCCATCCTTAGTTATAACCCCATATTTTTTAATCGATTAGCGTGTTTGCGATAAACCGTGATGGGGTCGGTCTCAAATAAGTGATGTATACCTAATGTTTGATTTACTTCATCTAGGTGATTCATTTTGTAATTATCTTTAATCACATACCCCAAATGACTGCTACAAGCTGACACTAATCCATCATTTGGCTCGTTAATCAGTAAACTAACAAGAGACAAAGGCCCATCTACAGGATCAAAAAAGTTCGTGTAAGGGCGGGTACCACTCCACGAAAAATACGCCACGCCATTGCTTTCCAACATGGTGCCTTGGCCACAATAACTTTGCGGGATCCCCTCTGGATACTTCTGATTAAACGCTATTGAACCCGCAGTGGTAAGAGAATCCAGACTATCAATTGAATTTTGCGGTAAGCCACTATTCCCAGAGATTATGCCGATTAGGCTTGCAAAGCTATTGACCGCTGAACCCACAAGAGATTCCGGTAACGCTCCAGGTGGAATTTGGTTCCTCATCAAGTCAGCAACAGGTGAACCCCAATTAACGCCGCCAACACTAGTCACAGACGCAACTAATTCTGGCATTACCGAGCCGACATAGCGAGTTGTAGGGCCACCATGACTGTGACCAATTAGATTGACTTTTTCTGCACCAGTAAGAGCTAAAATATCTTCCACTTGCTCTAATAATTGTTCACCACGTACCTCAGAACTGTTAGCCGCAGAAACTGACACAATAAACACTTGCGCGCCATCTCTACTCAACGAATCTGGAATACGGTAAAAATAATCAATACCAAATACATCATCAAAACCAAACAAGCCATGCACCAAAACAATTGGATATTTAGTTTGAGTATAACTAGAACTCATGGCGGAAAATGGTAGTAGTGAAATTAAAAGCAATAACAAGTAGGCGGATTTTAGTTTCATAATTAGGATGCGTTTCTGTTAACAAAAAATTTACATTATCCTAGCATGGTCTAATGAGACGTCAAATTTAGTTTGTGCGGGGCAGCAGAATGTCAGACATAAAAAAAGACGCTAAAAAGCGTCTTATTTTATAGATTTGGTGGAGCTGGCGGGATTTTATTTGAATGTTAAGTGTCTAGAATTAATTGCTTGAGTTATTTCCACAACTGTTTATTTTATGAGAGCTATATCTATTCAATCAAACAAATGCATATATGTGAAAAAATAGTACCTTACTCATCAGCAATTTAGTTCGGATATCGGCAATCTTTAAAATAGGGAATCTAATAGATGTGCGGAATGTGTATAGAAGCTACTCTGCTTGGTTGTGTAAACAACAAAGGAGTAAATTTAGAGATGTTTCTGGACCTTATTGGAGAAGAAAACGCTCCTGCTTTTCTTGATCCTCATGGTCTGACAGAGTTAGCTCTGGGCGAACCACAATATGCCGATAAGCTTTTTACTCAATATACAAACAGTCCCACTTTAGTTTGGTACTTACTCCATCATAATCAGTCAATCGCTCTTACTCCTAAACAGTTAGAAACAATTTCTGACATCTATCACCCGTCTTTGCAAAAGGAATTGGCCGTTATCAGTGCAGAGTTAAAATTTTCATTTTCAAACCTATTTTTATTATTAGAAACTCTGCCGATAGCTTCGGCATCTGAAGTCGATGGTCTTTTTAAACAGCTTCTTGTACAACCCGAATTAAACTTAGCCGTTGCAGAAGCCGAAACCTTTTTAAAGACACTTTGTGGAAATTACCTAGAACTACTAGACGAATATCAAGTAGAAATCTATACAGAGACGGACAACGGGGTGACAGACGGTGCTGTTGATAGTATTTTAACTCAATGTCCAATCACTATTTTTTTGACAAAATGGTTATTGGAGCGGATGCAGCCCAGCAATCTAGTTCATGATCTTATCCCTGTCATAGAATATCCTGTCCCATTTTTTTGTTCCTATTATATGGCATGGCGTCGCAGTGCCACAGTGTGGTTATTTAATAATCGTAGCGAAGCTCATTTCCTTTCTTTGCTCCCAAATATGTACATTGAATCACTATATTATCTTAAGAATACGAAGCCGGTATCGGTTGCGCTTCAAACAGCAATTGAACAGAGGGTGAGCAACGAACATCTAGGGTGTTAGGTATTTGAATTTCGTTAATTCACCTTTAAAAAACAGCCTAACACTGCTTCAATTGACTTGATCCTCTGACGTTTATAGACACATTACTTAAAGTCAAATATCAACGGTTCTTTAGATATAAATGTATAGTCCTAAAGTCAATTGGATTGCTTACTTATGTACATTGAACAAGGAGTGTTATTGTATCCTTTGGTCATTTCATACATTTTAGATTTGGTGGTAAACGTAGATGGATACAAAAGAAAAAGAGCAATATGTGTTTAATCGTCTTTGCATAAGTGACTTGCAGGAGTGCATAGCTACTCTAAAGTTACTTGACGGGTTAGAAAATGATGGCTTAAAGCTTATAGTAATTAAATCTGCCATAGTGTCATATGCTCGGCCATTTAAGACTAACTACGGGAAGTATAACAAGAGATTGAAACAAGACGCCAAGTCGCTTATACCATCTAAATATGTTGCGAAACATCACGAGGTTATGGAATATCGAGATCAATTCATTGCTCATACAGATATATCTTTCAGAAATCCACAACTATTAAATGATTCTATTGGACATGGTATAGGAATGCATCTTCCAGAGCTTCAAGATCTAATTGAGTTGTCGCAGCCACTAATAGATTTATGTGAACATATCAGAAGTGAGCTATGGATTAAGGTAAGCAAATATATTTAAATCGTTTCTAAAAAATGAAAATAAGTTTGCAGTAATCTACATAAATTGAGCTGCGTTCCATTCTCATGGGGTTTATAAACTCAATAGTTTTTTATAGCTATTGGTTTTTATCATATAAATAACCAAGAACATTTAAATCAGTACTATTATAATTATTTTGAAAAACTGTCCTCTATTTTATCTCTAATTGAATCAATATCAGTGTTGCCAAACGCTTTTGAAAAACACAAAAGAACCATTTGTTCTTACACAATATTCTGCTATTCCCAGTTCACTGTCTATTTCTTGGAACTTAACCCATTTAATGCGTTTCTCTTTGTTCAAGTAACATTATTGCTGTGTCAACAATAAACTGGGTGGCTTCTATACGTAATTATGCGGTTCATAAATAAAATACTGATATTAATAAAGTATTTTTCTTGTAGTACCTTTTGCATTACAATAAATTAACAATTGACTCTGTCGTTTTTTGAATGAGAAATAAAATTTTAGACGATAAAACTATTAAAGTTAACTACACAATGCATATCAACAACTATCTTAAATTATGAAATATAGAGCAGATATTAATGGATTGAGAGCTATAGCTGTCCTACCAATAGTCTTTTATCATGCAGGAATATCATCTATGAGCGGAGGGTTTATAGGTGTGGATATCTTTTTTGTCATTTCTGGATATTTAATTTCTAAAATTATAATCGATGAATTAGATAATAATAACTTTAAGTTGATAGAATTTTACAAAAGAAGAACTATTCGAATATTTCCCGCTTTATTATTCATGCTATCTGCTCTTTTAATCGTAAGTTATTTTTTGGCTCTACCAACGGAACTTGCAAGCCTTAAAAATAGTATAAATGCAGCCGCACTCTCGGTATCTAATATATATTTCTGGTTCGAAACTGATTATTTTAGTCCTCTGGCTGAAACTCAGCCGTTGCTGCATACTTGGTCATTAGGTGTGGAAGAACAGTTTTATCTGTTATTTCCTTTACTTTTGTTACTTATTAAAAAATATTTCAACAAAAATTATGCGCCTTTTTTGTTGGTTATTATCGTTCTATCATTAGTTTTAAGTTGGTATGCATCAATCAGTCATGCGGACGCAGGCTTTTATTTACTCCACAGTAGAGCTTGGGAATTAGCCCTTGGAAGCCTTGTTGCTATTAAATTCTTCCCCAAAGTAAACTCTGTAACGCTAGCAAACAGTTTAGTTTTGCTTGGTTTATTCTGTATCTTGATAGGTTTTTTTTATATAGAACCACGATGGCGCTTTCCGTTTCCTTGGGCGATGCTTCCTTGTTTGGGAACATTCTTATTGTTGTCATATGGGGAAGTTGCTCAATTAAGCAAGTTGCTTTCGCTACAACCTCTCCAATATGTTGGGAAAATTTCGTATTCTTTATATCTATGGCATTGGCCAATAATAACTTTGTATCGTATAGAGACCGGCATAGAATTGGATTTAAATGAAACAGTATTTTTGGTGGCTCTTTCATTTATCGCTGCTACATTTTCATATTACATAATTGAAAAGAATTTTCTCATTAAATTTAGAAGTAACCAATCACCAAAACGGGTTGTAATGGTTGGAGTTTTATCTCTATTTGTGTTTTGTTTAGTAACCAGTTTTCTGATAAACAATATAGATTATTTGAAAACGACAGATAAATACATCTCGAAAATAGACTCATATAATAATTATAAAAAGACGCCGAACTATAAATTTCAATATCGTGTTGGATCACCGTGCTTCAGAGGAATGGCACATCGACATATTTCATTTAGTCCTGAAATGTGTGCAAAAACAATAGGGAATAGCAGAAATGTTATTATTTTGGGGGATAGCCACGCAGCACAGTTTTGGCGAGCATTTGAAATTCAATATCCTCAAGCAAATGTAATGCAGGCTACAGCTTCTGGATGCAGACCTGTTTTAGATAGTAAAGGAACAAGCTACTGCACTGAAGTTGTTGATTATGTACTTGGGCCTATGTTGGATAATCAAGGTTTTGATACCATAATAATTTCGGCTCGCTGGGTTAGACGTGAGATACCATTGCTAGCAAAAACGGTATCGTTTTTAAAGCAAAGAGGTATTAGGGTTTACGTATTGGGTAATACTGTAGAATATAATGGTAGTTTCCCATCAATACTGGCTAGAGCGATTAAAAGGGGGGAATTGGAATCAATAGATAGCCATCGTATTCATTCTAAAGAAGTTATGGATAAATATATTGAAGCAGCAACGATAAAAAATGGAGGAGAGTTCATATCTCTGTTTAATAGTGAGTGCCAATCTGGTCAGTGTAAATTAACAACTGATGAAGGCGTCCCATTACATTTTGACTATGGGCATTTAACTTTATCAGGTGCGAAATGGCATGTATCTAAGATGCCCAAGATTTATTAGATTTATCGGTTGATCTAAATCAAACACTGTTTTACTTAGGCCTTTTTAAAAAAGAACCACCTTAGTGTGATTAGTAAATGAGAGATATGCAGATCAGGGCAATCTAAATAATA
Organism: Aliiglaciecola sp.; assembly: GCF_039982535.1. Taxonomy (NCBI): domain Bacteria; kingdom Pseudomonadati; phylum Pseudomonadota; class Gammaproteobacteria; order Alteromonadales; family Alteromonadaceae; genus Aliiglaciecola; species Aliiglaciecola sp. The sequence goes on along the minus strand of NZ_JBDWYG010000069.1, from coordinate 62,575 downwards.
AGTAAAAGAATGTCAGACATAAAAAAAGACGCTAAAAAGCGTCTTATTTTATAGATTTGGTGGAGCTGGCGGGACTTGAACCCGCGTCCAGAAAGCTTCAACCGTCGGTACTACATGCTTATTTTGTCTTTTATTTAACTATTTTGGACTCCGACAAACAGGATTCCTCGTAGCTGTTCCGATACTATTTCGCGGTTCAACCTCGGACAAGTTTCCCTCGCTATTCTATTAGTATGACCTTCCTAACCTTCACGAATAGAAGACGGCTGAAGTGGAAGGGCCTATACAGGTTATTAAGCTGCTAGTGCGTAGTTTTCGTCGTTTGCGACTATTTTTTTGCGGCTGTTTAAAGAGGCAAACCGCACCTCTGCATGCACCTAAGGCATCCCGATTCCTGTCGAATCCAAAATCAGCCCCGATGTAGTACTTTTTCAAGTAGCAGATAGGATAACACATCCTTCTATAAAACAATATGTGGGGACAGTAAATTTTGTTTCAAGTGGCTGGGTTTTAATCGTTTATCAGAGGATTTTGTGTTGTTGCGGTTTTATTGTACAGGTTTACGGTTGAAAACCGCGACCAAGTCGACGTTTTGCTTGCTTTTGCTGATGAGAGAAGAGCATTTTGACAACCCAGTGTATGAAGATGATAAGATTTCCTCAAGGTAGAGGCCAGCCATCAATACCCACTTTTAGGGGGGCAAATAATGGGGCTAGTTGGTGTGCAAATAGCTATTTTGTATTGAAAAAATAACGTTTAATTTTTGTTGAGTAAGAAGGGTGTAATGTCTAACGCTATATTTGAAGAATTTTCGCTGCCTTGTGGTAAAACCCTGAAAAATAGATTGGTAAAGGGGGCGATGGAAGAAAACTTAGCTAACGCCAAACAATTGCCCGATGAAACCTTGTTTAATTTATATCAAAAGTGGGCGGAAGGTGGAGTGGGCCTAATCATTACTGGTAACGTCATGGTGGATGCCTTAGCCATGACGGGCCCTGGTGGTATGGCGTTAGAACAAAATACGGATTTAGCTCCGTTTGCAACATTAGCGCAAAAAGCTAAAAAGAATAATACACAGGTTTGGATGCAAATTAATCATCCAGGGCGACAGGTGTTTAAGAAAATGGGCGGTAAAGTCTTGTCACCATCGAATGTGGCACTGGATCTTGGTAAACATTCAAGCCTATTTAGCCAACCCAAAGCGATGACTGAAGACGAAATAGAAGATGTTATTCAACGATTTACCACAACCGCTTTACTAGCTGAAAAAGCTGGCTTTGATGGCGTTGAGATTCATGCTGCCCATGGTTATTTATTAGCGCAATTTTTAACTCCGTTAGTTAATCAGCGCACTGACCAATGGGGGGGAAGTTTAGAAAACCGAGCCCGTTTATTGCTAAAAATAGTCAGTGCCATAAGAGCTGCCTGTGCTACTGATTTTGCCGTGGCAGTGAAGCTTAATTCCGCTGATTTTCAGCGAGGCGGTTTTGATGTGGATGATGCATTAGCCGTTGTGAAAATGCTTGAGCCCTATAATATCGATGTGGTTGAACTCTCTGGTGGTAGTTATGAAGCGCCGGCTATGCAAGGTCGAACCGCAGATGATAGAACACTAGCAAGGGAGGCCTATTTTCTTGAGTTTGCGAGTAATATTGCCCAACAAAGCCAAATTCCGATTATGACAACAGGGGGGATTAAACGCTTGCCGGTAGCTCAGAAGGTACTTGAGTCTGGAGTTGATTTAGTGGGAATGGCCACCGCACTTGCTTACAATCCTGACTTACCCAATCATTGGCAGCAAGTACCTGGCATGGTCAGTATTACGCCTCATGTGCAATGGAAAAATAAAACCTTGAGTGGCTTGGCAAATATGGCTCTTGTTAAGCGTCAACTGCGGCGCATCGGCACTGGTAAAGACGCTAAAATCAATGCTTCAGCCATCTTTAGCTTAGTCTTGGACCAAGTGATAGCCGCTAAATTAACCAAGCGTTATCGCCAAAATAGGCCGCACCAAGGCAAGTAATAGGTGCACGAAGATAGGGGGCAAGGGAAAACAGCCGAGCCCAATTGCTTACTAGCGATTGGGCTCGTTAACTCAGGGCGTTTACCTTATTAGCTCAAGGCTTTTACTTTGTTAGCTCAAGGCTGTAACTAGGCACTGTGTTTCATCATGCGTTCTTTTTGGCGGGCCCAATCACGATCTTTAACCGTATCGCGTTTATCATGGGCGTCTTTACCTTTGGCAAGGTGTATTTCTACTTTCACCCAGCACTGTTTCCAGTACATAGCCGTTGCAATAATCGAGTAACCTTGTCGTTCCCTCGCGCCCATTAAACGATCAATTTCCCGGCGATGAATTAGCAGCTTTTTTTGACGGTCGGGATCACACACAACATGGCTAGAAGCTTGGTTTAGTGGAGTGATTTTACATCCTTGCAAATAAGCTTCGCCATTGTGAATATTCACAAAGCTATCTGTTAAGTTAACTTTTCCTGCACGAATGCCTTTTACTTCCCAGCCTTGCAATTCTATACCCGCTTCGATTTTATCTTGCAGGTGATAGTCATGACGGGCTTTTTTGTTTAAAGCTATCGTATTGCTTTTATTTGATTTAGCGTTCTTTTTCTTCATAGTGGCGAATTATATCAGGCCGATTTAATTTGTCTGTAGATGAGTTGAAAAATAGTTGAATTTACATGGATAAACTATGCAATCGAGTATTTCGTGGTAAACTTCCACGAGAAATTGCAAGGTTATTAAGAGGAAAATGGATGGCAAGTGTTCATCGCAGTGCGCTAGTAGCATTTAGTGCCGAATCGATGTTTGATTTAGTCAATGACGTAGCTTCATATCCTGAATTTTTGCCTGGTTGTGCAGAAACTAAAGTGCTTGAACACGACAACGATTCAATGAAAGCGGCAGTGTTGATCGCCAAAGCGGGGGTAAAGCAGTGGTTTACAACATTAAATGCCTTAGACAGAGGTAAAACCATTGAAATGAATCTTGTTGAAGGACCTTTTTCCCATTTAAGTGGTGGTTGGTCGTTTACCGCTTTAGCCGATGATGCCTGCAAAATAGAATTAAAATTGGATTTTGCGTTTTCGAGTCGTTTGGCGGAAATGGCTTTTGGTAAAGTATTCAATGCTCTGGCGACTAACATGGTAAATGCGTTTACAGCCAGAGCGAAAGAGGTTTACCTATGAGCGATTCGCAAATCACAGTTGAGGTAGTTTACGGTACACCAACAGAGCAAGCTCTGATTAGCGTCACCATCGAAAAAGATAAAACCGCAGAGCAAGCTATACAGGCGTCGGGTGTTTTACGGCGCTTTCCAGAGATTGATTTGTCAAAATTGAAGATTGGTATTTGGAATCGGACATGCAAGCTAACAGATATTCCCAAGGACGGTGATAGAATCGAGATTTATCGACCTCTCATCGCTGATCCTAAAGAGGTTCGCCGTATTCGTGCTGAAAAAGCTAAACTAGAAGGGCGAGCTGATAAAGTAACGGGTGGCAGAGTTAAATCTTAAAGGTCGTATTACTTGGAAGTAGATGGTTACTTGGAAGATAAATCTGTTGTTCACACGCTCGTTAATCTGGTTTGATTACCTAAAAATTTAAACAAGTATGGTTCATCCACTTCTTAGTTTAATTGAAATTTTTTCTGCAAATTTGAATTCTTATCGTGTAATGAATTCGATTTAGCAATTACATGATAAGAATATAATAATGGCAATTCAGTGGTATCCCGGGCATATGCATAAGGCCCAAAAAGAGATTAAAGATGTTCTACCTAGTGTGGATCTGGTTATTGAAGTGCTGGATGCGCGAATACCTTATTCAAGTGAAAATCCAGCTATTAAACACTTGCGAGGAGAAAAACCTTGTATAAAAGTGTTAAGTAAAACAGATTTAGCTGACCCTGAACTGACGCTCAAATGGCAAGACTATTTAGAGCAAGAAAAAGGCGTAAAAACCTTTCCTACTACCACCGAGCAGCCAGCAAAAATTAAGCAAATCGTTGATTTGTGTAGAAAAATGTTACCTGATAAAGATGCAGGTATTAAGTCCATAAATACTATGATTGTTGGTATCCCTAACGTGGGTAAATCGACACTGATTAACACCTTAGCGGATCGAATCATTGCGCAAACTGGCAATGTCCCGGCTGTGACTAAAACCCAACAGCGGATAAATTTGGGAAGTGGCATAGTGCTGTTTGATACTCCTGGTATCTTGTGGCCAAAAATTGAAAACGAAAACAGTAGTTATCGTCTTGCAGCATCAGGAGCCATAAAAGACACCGCAATGGACTATGAAGATGTGGGGTTCTATGCAGCGGATTACCTGATCAAAGCCTATCCTGATTTAATGCAGGAAAGGTTTAGTCTTGATGCTATTCCCGATACTGAAATTGAGTTTCTAGAGGCTGCCGCAAGCAAACGTGGTGCTTTACGCGCCGGCGGAAGAGTTAATTTGCATAAAATCTGTGAGGTTCTTATCAATGAACTTCGCTCTGGAAAATTGGGCCGTATTACCTTAGAAACTCCAGATATGGTTGTCCAAGAAGAAAAACTGGTAGCTGAATTAGCGGCACAAAAGATAGCCGAAAAAGAGGCTAAAAAACAGCGATTCAAAGACGGTTCTGCGACCCCGAATAAGCGCGATGCTAAAGCCATAAAAATGGAAGGAAAAACTAAAAATAAACGACGTAAACGTTGAAGTGGGTAGCCTAATTTTACAGAACATTCAAATGTTTAGGTAAAAAAATTACCGTTGATTTATGTTTCCAAGTAATTAGACGGAGCGGGTTTTTGATCTATACTTAATACGTATTCATTTTGTAGATGATCTTGATGACTGACTTTATTGAGCTAAATACCAAGAAGCTTCTCGAAAATGCCCACATTGGCGTCGTTATCCATCGCTGGGATACCTCCATTATATACGCAAACCCGACGTCATTACGTCTATTAAGGTTGAGCTATAAACAAATAATTGGTAAGTGTTCCATCGATCCTCAGTGGCGATTTTTAGATGAGTCAGGCAAAAAACTGCTGATAGAAGACTATCCTGTTAATAAAGTAAAACGAACCCGTGAACGCCTCAAAAACGAGGTGCTTGGTGTATTAGACAGCTCTGTTGATACTATTAGTTGGTTTTTCATTAACGCCTATTTTGAGGGGGAGCCTGGTAGCCCTGAAGCCTTCATTGTGGTGACCTTCACTGACATTTCAGATTCTAAACAATTATTTTCCTTTAAAGCCATTGTTGAAAACACCCAGGACATGGTCATCGTTACAGATGCGACAGATATTAACTACCCACTCAGTCCCAAAATTATTTACGTCAATAAAGCCTTCGAGAAAATAACCGGTTACAGTAAGGACAATGTAATTGGTGAAACACCGAGAATTTTACAAGGCCCTTTAACAGATAAACAAACTACTAATCGTATTCATCGTGCCCTGGAAAATTGTCAGGAGGTCAGTGAAACTTTATTAAACTATGATGCCAATGGCAGACCCTACTGGGTTGATATGAACATCATTCCCCTCAAAAACAAATATGATGAAGTAACGCATTTTGCTGCCATCGAGCGTGATATTTCAGAGCGTAAATTTTATCTCGAGCAATTAAAAAACAAAAATAATGAATTCAAAAAGTTGAAGACAGAGCTAGAAAATTTAATTGATGAAAGAACTAAAGAGCTACGACAAGCCAATGCTAAATTAGAAAAAATAGCCTACTACGATCCTTTAACCAATATCCCTAATCGACGTTTTTTTATTGATCATGCCCACCGATTAATTAAGTCGTGTAACAGGCGAGGGGCGTTGGTCGCTTTTGGTTTATTAGATATTGATGATTTTAAGGTGTTTAATGATACCTATGGTCATGATGCTGGTGATATTGTCTTAGTTGATATCGCGAAATTCTTAAATGGTTTCTTTCGAGTAGATGACGCTTTTTGTCGATACGGCGGAGAAGAGTTCGCCTTTGTCGCAGCAATTAAAGAGGCCGATGATGCAACTAGTTTGGCGGATCGCCTGTTGGACGGAATTCGTAATCTTAAAATAGATATTAACGCTACCACCCAGATATCGGTAACTGTGAGTATGGGGGTGCAAGTGTCTTTGCCCTCAGAAGAACTCGATTTAGAAAAAGGGTTAAAAGATGCCGACGTCACACTTTATCAATCAAAAGGAGAGGGCAAGAATCAAGTTAAAATTACCTTCGACCATAGATGATGCGTGAGATATTTTGCTCCCGATCCCTTTAAATAAACTACCTTTAAAAAGTAAAATGTTAACGCTAAAAATATTTACCTGTGAGTGTGAAGCCTGAATAGGCGTATTAGCTTAAAGTGGAATATAAAAATGTTAAACATCTGTTTATAATTCAGAGTTAAAAGATTACTATTAAATTATACGCTTAATGTGTTTTAGGAAGCCTGTGGAAGAGACTATTTTATTTGCTAGACAACCTATTTTTGATAGAAATTGTAAAATGGTCGCCAGTGAGATTCTTTATCGAGGAGATATATTCAACTCTGATAGTGATGACAAAAATCTTATCGCTACTCGAGATCTTTTGGTTAATGTGTGTACCTCAGTTTTCAACAGTAATGTAAACCTAGATCTTCCCATGTTAGTTAACGTTGATATGGATTTTTTAGACTCAGATTATTTTTTCCCTCTACCGCCTCATAATCTTATTTTTGAAATATTAGAAACCGTTGAACCTAGTGAAAAAGTGTTAAAAAGAATCGCTGAATTAAGGCGTCTTGGTTACGAATTTGCTTTAGATGACTACATTCTCGAACCCTCTAAATTTCCTTTCTTCAAACATATTAAAATATTGAAAATTGATATCCTTGATATTAATTTCAATAAATTAAAAGCAGTTTTTCCGAAATTAAAAAAAATTGGTTTTCAGTTACTGGCAGAAAAAGTTGAAGACCAAGCAAGCTTCGATGAATGCATGGAATTGGGTTTCGATTTATTCCAAGGCTATTTTTTAGAAAAACCATCGTTAATTAGCGGTCAAAAAATTGATGCTAATAAAAATTCCGCGTTGCAGTTGGTTTCTCAATTAAGTCGAAATGATATTGAAGCCAATGAAGTAGCTGAATTGATTTCTCGCGATCCTGTACTCACCGTTAAAATTTTAGCTTTGATTAATTGTCCGATTTATCAATTGGTTAGAGAAGTCACCTCGGTTAAAGATGCAGTGGTAAGGCTTGGCTTACAAGTGGTAAAACAGTGGGCAATGATCTTAACCTTAGCATCAAAGTCATCTCAACCGAGCGAACTATTTAGAACCTTATTAGTAAGAGCTAAAACCTTATCTTTATTTTCTGATAATCCATTAACGGGTGGGGTAAAAACGGACTCTTCTGAAAGTTTTTTGGTTGGTTTACTATCAGGAATAGATGCCGTTTTTCAAGTTGAAATCAAAGTTCTACTAGATAGCTTAACCCTTAGTGATTCGATTAAATCAGCCTTGCTTTTTCATGACAATGACTTGGGTAAATTACTGCAAAACACCATTGGTATCGAACGCTTGGACGACAAAGTATTTGAACGCCTATCTAAACAAGAACTTGAACTGTTTAAAAAGTGCTACTCTGATGCATTAAAATGGACAGACGAAGTCATGAATTATATTGATTAAGCCTGTTTACTTGAATGGGCTTAAGGTCATTATTATTCGTTTTTCGCGACATGTCTTGAAGTTAAAATATAACAAATTTAGCAGTTGGGTTTTCTCTAACTCATAATTAAGTTCAGCTCCGAGTAGGCCTCAGATAGCGGTTTTTAAAGCTAAAAGCTTAGCTTAAAACCTTAAGGCCAATGCGTCACATAAAAACTTCTGAAAAGGTTGGGCTCTGCCATAGCGTCTAGCAACTTCTTCACATAAATCACCTCCAAACAAGAAGGCTTCAGGAAGTCGACATATGGCAATAAAATCTTTGCGTTTTATCTCTTCAATAAGTGGATGATCTGCACTGAAGCCTTTAGGCGGACGTTTTAACTTTTCCCCCGACAGTTCATATATTTCGTTAAACGGCGCGTGTTGAATTGCGTCTTCGTAACTGTCTGGTTTTAAAGTAATGTACTCGCGTATGGACTTTAAGGCTTCAGGTTCTGGCCGCCAAGTACCTACACCTAGAAATACATTCTCCGGCTCGATGTGTAAATAAAATCCCGGTGCATGGACATTTTTGCCTATTTCATGACGAAATTGAATGCCCACATTAGTTTTATAGGGAGATTTATCTTTGCTAAAACGAACATCTCGATAGGGCCGCATCATTGAACCACCTATCTTTTTGGGAATGGCTTCGTAATGGGGCGAAATCATTTTGATCCAGCTATCCATACCTTCAATAAATTTAAGGGTAGGGGTGCGAACTTTGTCTTCATATTCCTGTTTATGATCGGCAAACCAATTTTTATCATTATTACTAGCCAGTTGCCTCAGAAAAGTCATCAAGCTTGGATCAAAATGAGTAAACATACGATAACTTCCTAATATTTGCGTCTTTGTATACCGGTTTCCGCCAAAATTTTAGCTGACATTTCTTCTATGGAAAACTTAGTGCTGTTCAAAAATGGTATTTTTTCTTTGCGATAAAGGTTTTCTACTTCTCGTAATTCCATTCGACACTGCTTCATTGATGCATAACGGCTATTTGCACGCCTTTCTGAGCGGATGGAATGCAATCTTTCGGGTGCGATGGTTAAACCAAACAGCTTATCTTTGAAGCGCCGCAGTGCTGGCGGAAGTTTTAAAATATCGCCCATATCTTCTTCGGTGAAAGGGTAATTAGCTGCTTTTATACCAAACTGTAATGCCAAGTATAAACTGGTTGGGGTTTTGCCCGAACGGGACACACCACAAAGAATAATATCAGCTTCGTTGTAGTCTTTAACATTCGAACCATCATCATTTGCTAAAGCATAATTTACTGCATCAATTCTATTGTCATAGGTCTTTTCATGGATGCTATGGGTTCGATGTTTTTCCGGCATAGAGGGAACACCAAGCGCTTTTTCCAGGGGGGCGACAAATTGGTCTAGGAAGTTATAATTAATCCCCACAGACTTTGCTATCATTTTTCGAATATCAGTATTTACGATGGTGTAAAACACCAATGGACGTAAGCCTGTCTCTTTAAATTCGTCTGAAATCTTATTTAGTACTTTTTTAGCTTGTTGTTCAGTTTCTACGAATGGTTCGGTGTAATGTTTAAATTCTACGGTGAAAAGCGATAGCAAAGCATGGCCAAACACTTCTGCGGTAATGGCTGTGCCATCAGATATGTAAAAAGCTGATCTCACTACAATTCCTTAACAATGTTGTAATTTTATTACAGAAAGAAATTAAATTTTACTTTCATCTTTACACCATTCTAAAATCCCTGACGCAAAAAGCCAGAAGGTGAACAAAATAAATTCGTACGCACCAATCTGAACACTATTTTGCAACAAAACTTATTTCGTTTGCGCCTTAGCAATCGAGCCCAGGACAAAAAACTTTGAGGTGTTAGCAGTGCAAGAATATGTACTTTGGTATGAGCAGTTGGGAATGAATGATGTAAATCGCGTAGGCGGTAAAAATGCATCATTGGGTGAAATGATTTCAAACCTGTCTAATGCAGGTGTTCAGGTTCCGGGGGGCTTTGCTACAACCGCATATGCATTTAACGAATTTTTAGAACAAAGTGGACTCGAAGATCGTATCCATGAAGTGCTAAATAGTTTAGATGTTGATGATGTGGACGCGCTAGCCAAAGCCGGTGAAAATATTCGTAATTGGGTAATTGAAACCCCATTTTTACCGAAACTTGAAAGTGAAATTAAAACCGCATTTGAAAAGTTACAAGGGGATGCTGGTGAAGAGGCTTCGTTTGCAGTGCGTTCATCTGCAACCGCTGAAGATATGCCAGATGCTTCTTTTGCAGGTCAACAAGAAACCTTTCTAAATGTGAAAGGATATGAGTCAGTTCTTGTGGCGATTAAGCATGTTTTTGCTTCGCTGTTTAATGATCGTGCTATTTCTTATCGTGTTCACCAAGGTTATGACCATAAGGGTGTTGCTCTATCTGCTGGCATTCAGCGTATGGTTAGAAGTGACGTAAGCTCTTCTGGCGTTATGTTCACCATCGATACTGAGTCTGGCTTCGAAGACGTAGTATTTATTACCTCATCTTACGGCTTGGGCGAAATGGTTGTGCAAGGGGCGGTAAACCCTGATGAGTTTTATGTGCACAAACCAACCCTAGACAAAGGCTTACCTGCTATTGTTCGTCGTAACATGGGCAGTAAGTTAATTAAAATGATTTACTCACCAGATTTGTCCCATGGTAAACAAGTTGAAATTGTGGATGTCGACAAATCTCAAAGCTTAGAGTTTTCAATTAATGACCAAGAGGTTATGGAATTAGCTAAGCAAGCTCAAATCATTGAAAAACATTATAAACGTCCGATGGATATCGAATGGGCTAAAGACGGCACTGACGGTAAACTGTACATCGTACAAGCTCGCCCTGAAACAGTGCGTTCTCGTGAAGATATTCAGGTTATTGAAAACTTCCAATTGAAAGGCAAAGCAAAAGTTGTCACTGAAGGTCGTGCTATCGGCCATAAAATCGGTGCAGGCGAAGCCAAAGTATTAAGCTCAATTGATGAAATGGGTAAAATTCAGCCAGGTGATGTACTGGTGACGGATATGACGGATCCCGATTGGGAGCCTATCATGAAAAAGGCGTCAGCTATTGTAACCAATCGCGGTGGCAGAACCTGTCATGCGGCTATCATTGCCCGTGAACTTGGTATACCCGCTGTTGTTGGTTGTGGTAATGCAACTGACTCCATCGAAACGGGTGATAAAATCACAGTGTCGTGCGCCGAAGGTGATACAGGCTATGTTTATGATGCCGAACTTGAGTTCGATGTAGTGACATCGCGTATCGATGCTATGCCAGATATTCCGTTGAAAGTGATGATGAACGTAGGTAACCCAGACCGTGCCTTTGATTTCGCACGTTTACCTCATAAAGGGGTAGGTCTAGCCCGCTTAGAGTTCATTATTAACCGTATGATTGGTGTGCATCCTAAAGCTCTATTAGACTTTGAAAACCAACCTGAAGAGTTGAAAGAAGAAATTTCTGAAATGATGGCGGGTTATGAATCGCCAGTAGAGTTTTATATTCAAAAGCTTGTGGAAGGTGTTTCGACTATTGCGGCAGCATTCTCACCTGAGAAAGTTATCGTACGTATGTCAGATTTCAAATCAAACGAATATTTCAACTTGGTGGGTGGCTACCAGTACGAACCAGATGAAGAGAATCCAATGCTTGGATTCCGTGGTGCGAGTCGCTACATCTCTGAAGACTTCCGTGATTGTTTCGCATTAGAATGTGAAGCTATTAAACGTGTTCGTAACACTATGGGTCTAACCAATGTAGAAGTGATGATCCCCTTTGTACGCACCGTTGACGAAGGTAAAAAAGTGATTGAATTACTAGCCGAGCAAGGTTTAGTGCAAGGTGAAAATGGTTTACGAGTCATTATGATGTGTGAACTACCATCAAACGCATTACTTGCAGATCAATTCTTGGACATCTTTGATGGCTTCTCAATCGGTTCGAATGACTTAACCCAGTTAACGTTAGGATTGGATCGTGACTCAGGGGTAATTGCTCATTTATTTGATGAACGTGATGAAGCAGTTAAAGTCTTGTTGAGTATGGCAATTAAAGCGGCTAAAAAACGCGGTAAATACGTTGGCATATGTGGACAAGGACCTTCGGATCATGAAGATCTTGCTGCTTGGTTGGTGGAACAAGGAATCGATAGTGTTTCCTTAAATCCTGATACTGTAGTAGAAACTTGGTTGTACTTAGGCGAAAAACACGCTTAGTCCCTACAGCAAGAACGCAAATACAATAAAGGCAGGTTAACCCTGCCTTTATTTTTTTAAGATAGTTGCTGTTTGTTGTTAACGATATTTACGGTTGAGAAGGTACCTGTCTAAGCGTCGAGCATTAACAGCCAATGAGTTTTGGCACTTTTGCAAACATTTTCGTGCAAACGGGATATCATAACTTAATAATACTAGGCCGCTTATTAAAAATAGAATAGAGCCTGGTAAGATGGCAAACACAATTCCTACAGCTGATAACAATGCGCCAAGAGTAATTCGTATTGTCTTTTTCATATGCTTCCTTTTTTATTGGTTACCATTCACTAATTTGAATAATGACTTAGTTAGATACAACCTTGAAGTTGATAACACGCCTAGACTACTAAATTAGTGTAGCGTTTAATTCAGTTTAAATGTGTTTCTTCATGTAACAAGTTGTGTTGTGTGAGTTTTCACTAAGCTATTTTCTGTGTTTCCCAACGACAAACTATCAATGATTAACTCATATTGTTGACCGAAGAAGGGGCATGGTGAGTGAGATTTGATTTACCATGACGCTTAGAAATACACTTTTTTAGCACCTGCCAATAGTTGCTTTCGATACAATCAAAACCCTCGTACATTCCTCTTTGTTTAAATAATACATGAGCTTTTTTTAAATTTTGCGCCGGTATCTTTTGATGGATGTGATGTTCTAAGTGGTAGTTAACATTATTCGGGCAAATCAATAAGGAAACGAATGGATTGGTTAAGGTAGTGCGCGTATTTAAACACGGATCCAAAGCATTTATGTTGGTCACAGCGCCATGTTCGCCCATGATTCTAATTCTACTAAGGGCTGGATAGATGAAAATATAGCCTGCCCAAAATACGCTATAAATCCACAGAGCATTGAAAAATAATAAGCTGACGATAATAACGCTATGAACCAGTATGTTTGGTAGCCGTTTTTGCCAACTGGAGACGCTTATTTGGTAGGCAATTTCTTTAAATCCATTAATGCCACTGAAATCACGAGCAAATTTTCGCACCATACTACTTGGAGTTGCAGGGTAGCCAATCACAAATAGTTTATCTGGATCTTGTGTGCTACCAGCATAACGATGATGCAGTCCATGACCACTTTTAAAGGCGTGGTAATCAACTAATACCAATCCACCTAATAACCAACGACCTACAATATGGTTTAGGCGGTGACTACGGAATAAGGTACCGTGTCCAGCGTCATGGTTGAGTATGGCGATACCTAGTATCCTGCCCCCCACAATCCAACTGCAGCAAATAAATGTGTACCAATAAGGGAAAATTAGTAAAATTATGCCGGCAGCAGAAATCAATGCATAGTTAACTAAAACACGATACCATCCCACCAAATCAGAAGATTGACACAGGGCTCTTAATTCGTCAGAAGAAATATGATCTGAAAGTTTTAGCAAGGTCGTATATCCAAATAGAAACACCTAAGTATAGGTATAACAAAAAATAGGGAAGTTGCAAATAATTTGTTATGAAGTTAAATTATCAAATTGCTATTGATCGACTCGACGCGGACAGCGCCGATAAAAAAGTGCTTGAATTACTCAGTGCTATCAAAGGGTTTCAAATATCTGAATTGACAGGTCTTTCTGCAAAACAATTATTGGTGATTGCGGATAAATTGGGGATCAGTGAAGCGTCTATGCGGATGGCATTATCGCGTCAGACAAAACAAGGAAAATTAATTCGAGATAATGGAAAATATGCTTTGGCAAAGGGTAAGAATCCTTTTGTGCTGCCGCGTTTCTGGTTAGACATAAAACCACGTAGCATAAAGTGGAATGGGCAATGGTTGTTGGTGAATCAACTGCAGCACAAGTTTACTCCTACTATTATGCGAAGGTTACATAGTAAGGCAGAGTTACTTGGTTTTAAGTTTTTTCAGAATCTAGGTTGGGTAAGGCCTAATAACTTAAACGACTTAGCTGAAGAGACCATTTTTCATTTTCATTCGATTATCGATAAACCAAAAATTTTAATTGGCAATTTAACCGATATTGACCCTGAAACCGCTAAGTTGTTTAAGCATAGTTGGCCCACAGACGAATTAAACCAATTTTATGTTGATGCCAATGAGTTGATTGCCAATGAATGCAATTCAATGGAAAGTCAATCAGAACAAGATATTTTGGTACGCAGTTTCGCCCTTGGTCGTTTAGTAGTTGAATATTTGTCGAAAGATCCATGGTTACCTAGGGAGTTGATTGACTTACCGGCGCGCAATAGATTGTTCGATAAAACCGTTGAGTATTATCAGAAAATTACGCCTTTATGGCTAAATGTAATGAACCAACCCTAACGGCAATGTATTTTTAGTTTCATATAAATCAATTAGATAGTTGATCTTGTATGATGAAATCAACTTATAAATTATATCGAATGTATTTAGGTAAAGCACAAAGCAACAGGTTATAATATGCCTATCTTTTTTGGACGTTTAAAACAGTGACAATGTTACCGAGTATTGATCCACAATCTGCGTTAGAAAATCATTACCAAATGTATTTAGAAGCGTTATCTGCTTCTGGTTTCTCTGGTGATATTGAATACAGTTACGCAAGCCGTTTAGCGGTAGCCACGGATAATTCGATTTATCAAAAATTACCACAGGCAGTGATATTTCCTAAATCTACTGCTGATCTGACTTTAATTGGTCGCACTTCAAATCAATATGAGCAAGTCAAATTTAGTGCTAGGGGAGGCGGTACTGGTACCAACGGACAGTCTCTTACAAGTGGTATTATTGTTGACGTATCTCGTCATATGAATGCAATCCTTGAGATTAACGCAGAAGAGTCTTGGGTGAGAGTGCAAGCTGGCGTTGTAAAAGATCAATTAAACGATGCCTTACGTCCACTTGGATTTTTCTTTGCTCCGGATTTGTCCACAAGTAATCGCGCCACTATTGGCGGCATGATCAATACCGATGCATCAGGGCAGGGCTCTCTAGTTTACGGTAAAACTAGTGATCACGTTTTGGCACTAACCTCTGTTTTAGTGGATGGAACTATTTTAGAAACTGCTCCTATCGCCATTGAGCGCGCACAAAATGCAGAATCACAAAATCGCCGTTTAACTGATATTGCCGCACAGCTAATTGCAACCTGTGTGGATAAACGACAACAAATCTTAGCTAAATTTCCGCGCATGAATCGTTTTCTGACAGGCTACGATTTAGAGCACACTGTATCCGATGATTTAACCCAGCTGGATATTAGTCGAGTTATTACTGGCTCAGAAGGCTCACTGGTTTTTGTTTCTGAGGCAAAACTGAATATTACCCCAATTGCCAAATGCAAAGCCCTTGTGAATATCAAATATGATTCGTTTGAATCAGCCCTGCGACATGCCCCTCATATGGTTGCCGCTAATGCGACTTCTGTCGAAACTGTTGATAGCAAAGTCCTTAATTTGGCCAAACAAGATATTATTTGGCATTCAGTGAAAGACCTTATTCAAGACGTACCCGGTAAAGAGGTTCTCGGCTTGAATATGGTTGAATACAATAGTGAAGACAAAACAGAAATAGAAAGCAAAATAGCGCAGCTATGTGAAAGGTTAGAGGACGCTCAAAAGCAAGGCATAGATGGCATAATTGGTTATCAGCTAACCTATGATGTGGCTGATATTAATCGTATTTACGCAATGCGTAAAAAGTCTGTTGGCTTATTAGGTAAAGCAGATGGCTGGAAAAAACCCATTGCCTTTACTGAAGATACCGCTGTACCTCCTGAAAATCTAGCCGATTTCATCATGGAATTTCGCGCCCTTTTAGATAGCAAAGGCCTTTTTTATGGCATGTTTGGTCACGTTGATGCGGGTGTATTGCATGTTCGGCCAGCCTTAGATATGAGTGATCCAAATCAGCAAAAAATCATGCAAGAGGTTTCCGATCAAGTGGTTGCCCTCGTTTCCAAGTATGGTGGTTTGATGTGGGGGGAGCATGGTAAAGGTTTTCGCAGTGAGTATGGGCCAGAGTTTTTCGGTGAAGAATTATTCCTTGAATTGCGAAAAATTAAGAGTGTCTTTGATCCACTAAATAAAATGAATCCGGGAAAAATATGCACTCCCATTGAGTCAACAGAACAGTTGGTTAAAGTCTCCGATTTAAAACGTGGTGATCTTGATAGACAAATCCCCATTGCCGTTCGCGATTCGTTTGAGGCTGCAATGAGCTGTAATGGTAATGCACTTTGTTATAATTACGACACTACATCAACCATGTGTCCGTCTAGTAAAATTACCCGTGATCGTCGTCATACACCTAAAGGTCGGGCAGGGATGATCAGAGAATGGTTACGTCTACTTAGTCAAAATAAGGTGGATATAATTGAACTGGAAAAAGGCGAAGATCGCCCATCTTGGTTTGAACGTCTGCAAAACACTCGATATAAATCGAAAAAACCGGATTTCTCTCACGAAGTGCTAGAAGTTATGGAAGGGTGTTTAGCTTGTAAGGCCTGTGCAAGCCAATGTCCAGTGAACGTAGATGTACCGTCTTTCCGTTCGCGATTTTTAGCAATTTATTATCAACGTTACTTGCGTCCGGCTAAGGACGTATTAACTGCCAATATTGAGTCAATGGCGCCTTGGATGGCCAAAGCACCCGCGATGGTTAATTTCTTTCAACGCCAATCTTGGATCAAAAATGGAATAAAGCGCTATATAGGTTATGTAGATGCCCCGTTATTGTCTGAACCGTCACTGGATAAGCGGCTTCAACAAAAACAAATCATGCCTTTTAACTTGCAGACTTTATCTGGCTTAAGTGAAAGGGAAAAGGCTGCAACAGTGTTGATAGTGCAAGACCCTTTCACAAGCTTTTACGAAGCTGAGGTAGTGGAAGCGTTAGTTCAATTATTGCAAAAACTTAATTTTAATCCGGTGATTCTGCCATTTAAGCCCAACGGCAAACCTCAACATGTTAAAGGCTTTTTAGGGAAATTTGCTAAAACAGCGAAAAACACAGCTGATTTCTTAAATCAGATAGCAAGACTAAACTTACCTATGATAGGCATCGATGGTTCTTTAGTATTATGTTATCGAGATGAATATAGTCGTATTCTAGGTAGTCAGCGTGGTAATTTTAATGTTCAGTTGGTGAATGAGTGGCTTGCTAGTCAAACTCTTGAAAGAGAGCTGTTAGACAAAATGCAAGTTCATGGTACACCTGATGTCGATTTTAAACTCATTTCACATTGCACAGAAAAAACCAGCATTGCTGGAAATGATAACCATTGGAAAGCAATTTTTTCTTGGTTTGGTTTAAACTTGACACCTATCGCAACTGGATGTTGCGGCATGGCAGGCTCCTTTGGTCATGAGCTAATTCATCAACAAGAATCAAAAGGAATTTATGACTTAAGTTGGAAGCAAGTGGTGGACTCAACCCCTCAGCAAACACTTTTGGCAACAGGATATTCATGCCGTACTCAAGTGAACAGATACGAAGGTTTCAAACCTAAGCATCCAGTACAGGCACTGTTAGCAGTATTACAGAAATAGAAATCGATAAGGATAGTTATGACAGAACCTCAAAAAATGAGTCAGGAGCAAATGACTCAATGGGTACGTTCACAGTTTCAACGAGCAAATAAACATTTGGCAGAAAATGGCGTTATTTTCGATTCAGTGGTGACTGAAGAATGTCGATATTTAGCTCCTTATGTAGCCGTTTGGAAAATAAAAGCATTAGATAACAAGTATTATTGGGTGATAAGTGGCGACTTACCTTGCGATTTTATGCCCTATGAAAGTGAGAAAAGTGCTAGGGATGTACTTCGTCGATTTTCTTTCCAATGGCAGTTAAAGGCACAGGATATTGAAGAGAGTGGCAACATTGACGCCACGCAAAAACAGTTTGCTGAAATGTTAGTTATGCGAGCTGAAGGACTTTATGCACTTTATAATCAAGAAGAGCTGTGGAAAGAAATAAAGGGCGGTAAAGCCTAAAGTTAGAAATGAATGTGATGAAAAAATACAGCACCTAAGGTGCTGTATTAGTGAGTCAATTCCACTCGGTTGAGTGAAAATTCTGCGGTAGAACATGCCATTTTTTGTCTGGCTATTCCTGCATCCATATAAACTGGACCGACTGGGTTGAATCCTTGGTTTTTATAGTATTCTACCCCTTCCAAGTCACACTGGACGTATACTTGTTGCAAGCCTAATCGATTAGCGTTATCAACTAGTGCCGCGAACAGTGTGCGGTAGACTTCTGGCCCACGAAATTTTGGAACAACTGCAACACGACCAATTTCCCCGCGAGTGGTTAACCTGCCTGTTGCGATTTCTTGTTTTTCTTTGTCAAGTACGAGCACATGTACAGCATGCATGTCTTGTTGATCAAATTCACATTCTCTAGGAATGCGCCATTCGTAAACAAAAACCTTTTCTCTTAACCTACTTAATGTATGTTTTGCTTTTTCCCAGTCAACGTTTTGGACTGTTAACGTCACTGAAGCAGTCTCCTTAAAGTTCGTTAAATATCAGGGTACCAACCCCCTGAATTAACGAGTCTAGCCAATAATTGATTAAAAATTAAGCCGTTAGCGTAATTATTTTTCTCTTCGCTATCCAAAATAGTAGAATTTAGCATAGCCGACAGCATATCTTCATGTTCAGGCTCAACGTTTATTCGATGTTGGTTTACCCAGGTAACCATCTGATATTTATCGTTAAATCTCATTTTTTGCTGGATTATTCTGGTGTCGAGTTTGCGCTGAAACATCACCCCATCGTCGAGCATATTAATGATTTCATTAAGGGTATAATTTTCTGTTAAATCAGCCGAATACATATCTATGTCTTTGGTTTCTGTAAAATAAGTCGCGATAAAATCATCAAAATGAACAGAGTCGATCATATCCTTAAACATGTTTCTAATTTTTTCAATCTCAGACGATTTGATTTCAAAGCGCGAGTCTCGCGACGAGATATCAGGATCGCTATAACGGTGATTAAACAAATTTTTGGCTTGTGCATAGTCAACAAATCCATCTAGCAACTCTCTTTGAGTGGGGGCTCGGAACCCTACGGAATAGTTCAAACATGGTGTTAACGCAACGCCATTATGTGGAAAGCCAGGCGGAATATAAATTAAATCACCAGGCTCAAGGATTTCGTCAATGATGGGATCGAAGCCGGTAATTTGTTTTAGATTTTTAGCTGGCTGAATGGAGTCGTAGTGTTTATTTGCGCCAACTTGCCAGCGTCTTGAACCACGGCCTTGAATAATAAATACATCATATTGGTCAATATGAGGTCCAACGCCACCATTGGTTTCAGAGTAACTGACCATCAAATCATCGACTCGCCAATTAGGAATAAAATCGAAACTGTCTAACAACATTTTAGCTTCGGGAATATAGTGATCAACAGATTGTACCAACAGCGACCAATCGCCGATGCAATGGGGCGTAAAGTCTGAAAAAGGCCCCTGTGAATTTGCCCAAACACCTTTTTTCTTGGAGATGATCCGTGAGTCGATATCTTCTTCTTGAGCAAGACCCGCAAGTTCATGTTCGTCCAAAGGATCACTGAAGTTAGCAAAAGCTTGGCGGATAACTACCGGTTTTTTCTGCCAATAATCCTCTAGAAAACGCTGTTTATTGGGAAGGTTTAAAGTATACATTTAGATTAACAATTTCCTTAATTGTAGGTTATTGGATCTCACTCATAAAATAAGCTGTCAGTGTACCAAGTCCTTTGAGATTAAGCTTCTGTTCGCGCTCAAATTTAATCGCTGCTCGGCTATGTAAATACGTATTTTGACAGACTAAAATTTTACTTGCTTGCCCGTGGCTTTCTAAGCGGGAGGCTAGGTTGACGGTTTCTCCCCACACATCAAAAAGCATATTGTCCAATCCAACGCAGCCAGCGGTTAAAGGTCCGCTAGCAATACCAATTCTTATTTGTAGGTTTAAATTTAGCTGGTGACAAAGATTATTGAAGCTGTGCAGCATTGTTTTTGCGGCCTGACAAGTTTGTATGGCGGGATTAAGACGTTTTTCGTAAATACCGCATACAGCCATATATTGATCACCATTGGTCTTTATCTTTTGCAGTTGGTTTTGACGACTAATTAAATCAAATTCACAATAAAATGCATTTAGTAACTGCATTGTTTGTTGAGTGTTAGAACTACTGCAATGCTGGGTGTAGCCTTGAATATCTGCAAATAATACCGAGCAAGAATGTTGCTCTAATGGAATACTTGAATGACTGTTTGTAAAGTTTGTTAGGAGTCGTTTAATTAACGGTTTAGGTAAGGTTTTCTGTAATAGATGGGATATACGCGCTTTGTCTCGACTCATTCTCAAATGCGCTCTGCGAGTATTTTGGAAAACCAACAGGCTTGAGGTGATGGCCGCGCCAGATATCATCAGACATGTTCCCATAGTTAGCCAAAACTTCTCGACTTCATTGGGTTGCAATGTATGCCGAGGAAATTGCCAAAATGCTTCAATTCCACAAAAACACACAACATAAATAACCAAATTAGGAATGTACTGTCGCTTTTCCCAGTCTCGATACAGAAAGGGACTAACAAATAAGCCAATTAAAAAGAAAAAATGAAACTGTAAGTTTATGCTCCAAATAACACTGGAAATTCCAATGTAGGAAACGAATCCGTACATGAGTAGGGCTCTGGCAGAAACGAAATGATGACGCCAATTGAAACGAAGTATTTGGATAAAAATAACAATGTGTAGAACGCACAATACTAGTACTGGAAAACCACCATACTGCCAAAAGCCCACAATAAATGGCAGTTGTATAACTAAAAAAGTTAAAACCATTAACGAGATCGTATTAACTATTTTTATATGGCTAAAGTTGTCTAAATCGTTTTCATTGATACCGAGAAAGGCAATTTGCCGAAATAGATCTTTTATCATTTGGCAATCCTTGCCGAATTAATTCCTATATCTTTAAACCTAGCAACAAAGTTGCATTTTTCCCATATGAAGCAAGTCTAGTTTTATTCAAATATAATTCTTAACTAAATTGGCTCTGATACGTTCTCGGTTTCCTAACTCTTCATTTGTTATATCACTAGGCTGGTTAGTCGAGTTCAAATGCGAAGGGTAATAGGCCAGCTATATCAACCGATTGAATATTACCTTGGTTGTCAGACATCAATATTTCGGTATTTTTGTCTGCAAATTCTTTGATTTTTTGGCGACAACCACCGCATGGAGGACAGATTTTTTCGTTTGGACTGGCGACTAAAATTTTAACGATTTTTTTGCCACCATCCAGAATCATGGACGCTATTGCACCGGCCTCGGCACATTGCCCAAGGGGGTAAGCTGCATTCTCAACATTACATCCAGCATATACTTTGCCGTTATCCGCTAAAATTGCCGAGCCTACTCTAAAATTTGAATAAGGGGCGTAGGAGTTTAATTGTGCTTGTTTAGCCGCCTGGATTAGTTTTTGTGTGTTATTTTCCAAGTTTTTTATCTTACATTTTTAAAACGGCCACACAGTTTGCGATAAAACCTAAGGTGTTGACAAGTATTTATCAAAATAGAGTGTTAATTACTATAATAAAAAGCGCTAGTTTAGGTCTGATTAATACGTATTTGTGCAGTGCTAGGCTTTACTTTCAGGGCTAAATAGGCGAGTCTTATCTTGCTCTTTTGGGCGTTATTTTCTTAACCTTTAAATCTAGATAGATTTAATTTCTGTTACATTTGTCCAACTTTCAAGTGCCATTACAATTCAATATGAATAAACACCTTTTGTTATCTTTATTTCTTATTTCTTCAGGCCTTACTGGGTGCAGTATCAATTCGGGTTCAGCGCTGCATTCAAAAGTCGAAAGTATTCTTATTCCTGAGCCGCAACCTTTAAACTTTAGATCGCAGCTAGCCATTGCTAGATACAATCAAATACTGACGCAAACATCATTGAGTAATGAAGAAAAAGCCGAATTGTTATTTTTACGCGGTACCCATTACGATACTGTGGGATTAGCTGGGTTGGCACAATACGATTTTGGTCGCGCTAAACAATTAAAGCCAGATATGGCCGAAGCGTATAATTCTATTGGCATTCACTTCACCCAACAAATGGACTTTAACGAGGCCTATGAGTCGTTCGATTCTGCTTTAGAAATTAATCCAGAGTTAGATTTTGCGTTATTAAATAGAGGGATCGCACTTTATTACGGCAAGCGTAATGAACTAGCCATGGAAGATCTCTATCGGTTTTATAATAAAGACAAAGAAAATCCTTTTTCTGCTCTATGGCTTTATTTAGCGCATAAAGAAGTGAATGAAGAAGCTGCGTTGGTGGAATTAAAACAACACCGTGAAAACCTTTCCGATGATCATTGGGGCACAATAATTGTTGATTTTTACTTGGGCAAAGTTAGCCGCAATAGATTATTAAATGGGTTTGTCATCGGTCCTAAAAATACCGTTGAACTAAACCAGCGTATGTGCGAAGTGTATTTTTACATGGGCAAGTTTTACGAAAGTCGTGGTGAGCGGGGATTAGCTCTAAATTATTTTAAAATGGTGTTGAGCACTAACATTTATGATTACGTAGAGCATCGTTACGCAAGGCTGGAGATAGATAAGTTACGTAAACAGGCATCTGAAGACTTAAAAAGTTAAGTCAAATGCGTAAATAATGATACTTCGCTTCCTGCTATTTACCCTGATTTCCCTGTTGTTAAGGGCCGATAGCGTATTTTCGCCGAACTTTTTATATGATTTAGGTAGCCGAAAAGCCCAGCAATACAGTCCACTTTATATTGCCGCCGAACAAAAACATGCTGATGCTTTAACCTTATTAGCGAACATGGCCATTGAGCATGAACACCTTTATTGGATCCACAAAAGTGCCGAAATAGGCTCCCTAAACGCATTCTTGTACCTTGCAAATAACAGTTCTGACATACCTAGCAAAAAGCATTATCTGTCCCTAGCTGCAAAACTAGGCGATGCTGAAAGTCAATTCCAACTAGCTTTGTTATCATCTACTGGTTCTACAAAGGTCCGGTTGTTAGAAAATGCAGCGTCCTCTGGCCATAAAGAAGCCATTGTCTCTTTGTACTATTGGTTTAAGCAGTTAGGCACATCCGATTCAGAAAATAACTGGTTAAACAAAGCTGCGGAACTCAAACCTAACCTAAGTCGGGCTTATGCCGATCATCTTTGGTTAAATCAGAGTCCTGAGGACAGTATCAAATGGTTGCTTAAACAAGCTGACAATCAAGATGCTAGTGTGCAAAAACAAACCCAAGCATTGCTTGCAGATATTGAAAGCATGCGTTGGCACGCGTCAGATCAAAGGCAATCTATAAACAATGATTTGAGGCAACCCCAATGTGCCCTCAATATACAATTTATTGCCGGCTCTTTGCGAGCGATAGAGCAAGTAGATGAGTTAGCACTGCGTTTTCAATCTGATCCTCGTTTTAGCTCTTTCCCTATTTGCTTCAACCATCCTGTGTGGCTAGCGCCTGACGAATTAGGCTGTAGCAATAAAACACAATCAAGTTTAACTTGCTCATTGCAAGCCGTATCTGAATTGGCAAGTACCACTGATTTTACCCACGCAATTGTTATTTCCGACAAGGGCATTGCTAATGTGCATAACGGTGTAATGTTTTTGGATAAGGAAGACGATTATAAGGTGTTTTTACATGAACTGGCCCATTTTGCGGGGTTTATTGATGAGTATGAAATTGATCAAGTGATGGCAGAAAAGCTATGCACATCCGGTCAAGCGCCAAACTTGGTGTATGCTGACAACAAACCGCAAATAGTTGACACCGAGTTTGCCCAATATCATCGTAAATTCGAAAAAATCGAATTCACTAAAACGGCTACTTGTAACCAAACCCCGGGTAACGCCTATAAACCCGTTAAGCAAACTACCTTTATGGAGCATCATGATGTTGGTGTGATCCCCGATTTGTATTTGCAAATCTGGCGTGATTCGTTAAATGACAAGCTTAGCTTAATACCTATATATGTTAATTTTGCACAATGGTACGAATCAACAGGAGATCATAAACAGGCTGGGTATTGGTGGTATAAATATAATGATTATCGTTCATAATGATTATTGTCTAGTACGTCATGAAAAGTCGTCTACATTTTTTGAAATGCTTAACTACAATGACTGTGAACAATTAAAAATGAGATGTTTTAAAAATGCCAATTGATGTTACCACCCTAAGTAAAGCCTATGAATTTTTGCCTGATCCCACAGGATTGGTGGACGACTCCGGAAATTTGTTGTTCTCCAATACGGCGTTTTTACAGATCATTGGCGACAATCAAACAAGTCAATCAACTGGCTCGTTACAAGATATTTTCCTATTGCGGCAATCTAATACGAATAAGTGGCAAGGTGTTTTAAATGAAGCCCTTGCCGAGGCTTGCACCGTTGAAGTGATGATCGCAGGTAAGTCTAAACAGCTTGTGTGCTGCAGTCTGCACCTCTCTCCCATAGTCGATGATGGACGTTTTATTTGTTTTTTAGCGCGACTGACTGACAAATCCGTCGATTCACTGCCTGATGAAAGTTTAACAACCTTAGCCTATCGCGATAGTTTAACCGGGTTGGCAAATAGATATTTATTTAGCCAATTATTCGACCATGAAATTAGTCAATCACAACGGCTTTCAAAACGTTTTGCAGTTTTGTTTCTGGATTTAGATAAGTTTAAGTTGGTAAATGACAGCATGGGCCACGATGCGGGGGATGCGTTGTTGTGTGCTGTTGCGGAAAGGTTACAAAAGTCATTACGCAAAAGCGATTTAATCGCCCGTATGGGAGGTGATGAGTTTGCGGTGATCATGAGTAATATCAAAGACACTGAAACAGTATCAAAAGTCTGTGAAAAGCTCATTCGAGAGGTTAAAAAACCATTACGAAGTGGCACTAATGTCATGGAAGTGGGATGCAGCATTGGCGTGAGTATTTATCCGGATAACGCCGATACTGCGGAATCTTTGTTGCAACACGCCGATGCTGCAATGTATCGAGCCAAACATGATGGTGGTAATCGTTTTCAATTTTTCAGTGACGCGTTAAATCAAGAATTAAATGATATTCGTGTGGTTGAACAAGAATTACAACTAGGCCTGCAGGAAAACCAGTTTGTTCCGTATTTCCAACCTGTGTTTGATCTGCGCACTAATCGAGTGGTCGGCGTTGAATGTTTAGCGCGTTGGCAACACCCAACACGAGGCGTCTTAGCTGCCTCAGAATTCATAAGTGTTGCGGAAAAGAAAGATTTGATACGCGAGGTTTTTAACCAAGTCTTGACCAAAGCATTTGAGCAGATAGACCATTGGACTTTGTCATTAAATGAGCGGATCCCACTTTCCATCAATATATCGAACCGACAGTTTTATCAACATAACACTTTTGACTTAATTGATAGTTTAATCAAACAATATCAGGTGCCTGCCGATGCTATTCGCATTGAAGTCACTGAAAGCACCTTACAAGAAAGCGAAAACGATCTGTTGGAGCGTTTGACTCGAATTAAGACATCAGGGTTTAGTATTACCCTGGATGACTTTGGCACAGGTTATTCATCATTACGTTATTTACAACAATTACCTGTCGATACTCTCAAAGTTGACCGGTCATTTGTGCGTAACTTAGATAATAACCCCCATGATAAAATTATTGTGAAGGCTATTATTCAACTAGCTGAAACGCTTGGAATCGCTGTAGTTGCTGAGGGGGTTGAGTCCAAACTACAATCAGATTTTTTGGCGCAAAATAAGTGTTTTATTATGCAGGGTTATCTATTTAGCCAACCCTTGAGCAGCGACGATTTTGAAACTTTTATGAAGACAAAATCATCACCGACTGAATAATCTCATCAGGTTTGAATTTACACCGGTTAACACCAGTGAAAAGTATAGTAAAGTGACCAATCTAAGGACGATTAGTCACTTCCCAACCTCTTATTGATGATTAGGCACTTTATCTCGTAATTCATGAACCCACATAGACGTAGCGCCACAAATTGCCACTGGCATCACTAGAAAGTTAATGATGGGGATCATCGAAAACACACTCACTAATATGCCAAATGAAAAGCAATGGGTACGGCTTTCATTTAAGGTGCTGCGCATGGTTTTAAAACCAATTTTATGATTATCAAACGGGTAATCACAATATTGGATCGCCATCATCCAAGCAGAAAATAAAAACCACAAAACCTGACCAGCAACGGGCAATAGGAAAAACAGTATAAGAAATCCTATGGCTCGAGGAATGTAATAAGCAAGTTTGGCCATCTCGCGTCCCAGAGTGCGCGGAATATCTTTGAATACATCGAGCAAACCCGTGTCGCCTAAGCTTTTTCCGGTAAGATGTAATTCCACTTTTTCAGCCAATAAACCATTAAAAGGCGCAGCTATCCAGTTGGCTAAGGTTCCAAATAAAAGGGCAAACACCAATAGCACTGTGATCACGGCTAGGGGCCAAAGAATGTAGGCTAATCCTTGTTTTAACCAACTCAACCATTCCCAATCAGGAATAATGTTAACTATATAAATGATTGAAGACTCAATTTGGCCGACTAAAAAGTACAAGGCCACTGAAAAAAGAATTAAATTGACTGCCAAAGGAACAAACACAAAACGTTTTAATCCTTTTGTTTTAATTAATGAAAAGCCTTGCAGAAAATATCCTGCACCACTATTACTTTGCATATTTTTACTCATTCTCGCGGATTACGTTCAAAAATAGGCATTTAGTATAACTTTGTACTGAATCAATACAAATCCTCAATTGTTACACTTGATGACATTTGATACATTCACTACAAACTATAATAAAGATCCTCTATCCCTAATGCGCTTAAAAAAAATCCGGTTGGCTGGGTTCAAATCTTTTGTTGATCCTACCAATATTCCGTTTCCTGATGATATGACAGCAATTGTTGGTCCCAACGGTTGTGGAAAGTCTAATGTTATCGATGCGGTACGATGGGTGTTAGGGGAGAGCTCCGCCAAAAATTTACGTGGCGATGCCATGACCGATGTCATTTTTAATGGCTCGAATGCCCGCAAACCAGTGTCTCAATGCAGTGTTGAATTAGTTTTTGATAATTCTTCAGGGCGAATACAAGGCGAATTTGCCAACTATGCCGAACTATCGGTTAAACGAGTAGTTACCCGAGAAGCCCAATCAACCTATTACTTGAATGCCACAAAATGCCGACGCCGAGATGTTACTGACTTATTTCTTGGTACGGGCTTAGGCCCAAGAAGTTATGCAATCATTGAACAGGGCACCATTTCCCGTTTAATCGAATCTAAACCCCAAGAACTGCGTGTGTTCATCGAAGAAGCGGCCGGTATATCCAAATACAAAGAGCGCCGACGTGAAACAGAAAATCGTATTCGCCATACCAAAGAAAACTTAGAGCGTTTAGAAGACGTGCGCTCCGAGTTGGGGCAACAAATTGACAAACTACAACGGCAAGCAAGTGCTGCGCGAAAATACCAAGAATTAAAAGCTAAAGAACGTACCTTAAAAGGTGAACTCGCCGCATTACGATGGTTAAAACACAGTGAACATATAGCCTCCCTAGAAGGTGAAATAGAGCGGCAGCATAATGAGGTTGAAGCCTTTGTGGCTAAGCAGCGGGGGGATGAACGAGGAATTACCGTTTATCGGGAACAGCAGCAAAACTTTAAGCAACAATTAACCGACTTACAAAAACAGAATTTCCAATTAGGTACTGATATTACTAAATTGGAGCAAAATCGTTTGCATGCCAAACAACGGGCCAGCCAAATTGAAAACGAACTACAGCAAATTCTTCAATCAATTGAAGAGTCTGAATTAATTGCGGCTGAAGAAACGACTAAACTTGAAAACCTCGAAATCAAGATTGCAGAGTCTGATCCCGAGTCCGAAGCGGTACAAGCTCAATTAGAACATGCTCAAGAAACGTTAATTCAACATCAAGAAGAATTGAGATTGCTGAACAATGATTTTCATGATCATGAAAAGGCCTATCAACACTGTAAACAGCAAGTGCAAAGTTGCCATAGTCAAATTCAATCTACCATGAATATGCAAATGCGAACGCAACAACGCATTGGTGAGTTAAAACAAGAACAAAGTGAATTAGAACAGGATGTTGTGGCCGAACAAATCGACAATTTACAGTTGCAGTTTGGGCAAACCAAAGAAGATTTTGATAAAGCTAAATATCAGTTAGAACATAGCAAAGCCAGCTTGCTTAGTTCCCGTGAAAAAGAAAAAGCACAACAAAATGAGTTGTTTGAAATTAAAGGACAAGTGCAACAATTGGATGCGCAAATATCCGCGTTGAAAAGTTTGCAAAGCGCCGCGAGTGAACATCAAACTCTGGAACAACTATTAGAATCCAAACAACAAAATTACCAGCCTTTATGGAAAGTGTTAGAAGTTGAAGCTGGATGGGAAAAAGCCGTCGAGGCTGTGACTACTGAATGGCAACAAGGGTTTTGGTTAGAAGAAGGAACTCATATTGACGATTATGTGCAGTTGGAAAGTGGCAAGCTTATCTTTGCAGACCAATTGAGTCAGATAAAACCTGAAGGCACTCTGGCAAGCAAAATCAGCAACTCACAATTGCCCGATTGGTTTGCCCAAGTGTTAGCGGTAGATAGCAACGAACAGGCCTTGGCACTATTGGCTACCTTAAAACCGGGACAAAGTATTGTCACTAAAAAAGGTCTGCGTTTTGGTAAAGGCTGGTTAGATTTAGGGGATACGGATACTCAATCTGGATTGATTGAAAGAGCCGCAAAAATATCTGAATTAACCGCCAACCGCCAGCAACTAGTTGATGAAAAGTTGCGGCACATTGAAGAAGTAACTTTGCAGTTAGCGCAAACCACTGAACAGCTTGAATCACAGCTTGAACAACACCAAGCCGACTTTGTACAAGCCGAGCAAGGAATGATTCAAACCCAAAACCAACTCAACTTGCTAGAAATGCAGCAACAGCAAACATCACAAAGACAGAATAAATTGGATTTGGAACTTAACCGCCAATTGCAATTATTAGAAGATGAAAAAATGCAATCTGAGCAATTCTCTGAACAAGTCCAAGAGTTAGAGCTGCAACTTGAAGAGATGTCAGTTAAGCAACTCGACTTCGAGCAACAAAAATCTCAATTACACGAGCGGGAACAGCAAGCTCGGCATCAGGTTGAAACTCTAACCAATACTTCACATCAACTCGCCTTATCGCTGCAGCAACTAACTAGCCAAATGCAAGGTGTTAGGGATGCCAATCAACGGACTAAACAATTAGTTGCATCAATGCAGACCCGAAAACAGCAACTTTCTGACGAACTTGCACAATTAGCTAAGCCTGCTGATGAACAAGAACATACTCTGGCAATTCTATTAGAACAGCGTGTGGAGGTTGAGTTACAGCAAACTCAAATTAGCGATAACTTGGCCGAGGTTGAAAACTTATTGTCCGAAGCAGAAAAAGGACAGCAGGGAATTGTGGATAAAATTCAACAAATGCGCAGCCTTTTAGAAAATAAAAAACTCGAGTGTGAAGGTTATCGTGTGCGTGCTAACAGTACCTTAGAACATTTAGAAGAGCTCAACCAAAACTTGAAAAGTCTGCTAGAAAATATGCCAGAGGAAGCAGAAGAAAACCGTTGGCAGCAGCAATTGGAGAGCACTATAGCAGCTGTCTCTCGTCTTGGTGCGGTAAATTTAGCCGCAGTAGAAGAGTATGAAATTCAATTCGAGCGTAAAAAGCATCTTGATGATCAAAATGATGACTTAATGGCTGCCTTGGAAACCTTGGAAAGTGCCATACGTAAAATTGATCGGGAAACACGAACACGTTTTAAAGAGACCTTTGAAAATGTAAATAATGGTCTCAAAGAACTGTTTCCTAAGGTCTTTGGCGGCGGCTCCGCTTATTTGGAACTTACTGGTGAAGATTTACTCGAAACTGGGGTGACAATTATGGCAAGACCCCCAGGAAAGAAAAATAGTACAATTCACCTTCTTTCTGGTGGAGAAAAAGCGTTAACCGCTTTATCATTGGTGTTTGCGATTTTTAGATTAAATCCAGCACCGTTTTGTCTGCTTGATGAAGTTGATGCTCCCTTGGATGATGCCAACGTGGGGCGTTTTTGTAAGCTGGTGTCTGAAATGTCAAAAAGTGTACAATTTATTTATATCACCCACAATAAAATTGCGATGGAAATGGCTAAACATTTGACTGGTGTGACTATGGCGGAACCAGGCGTTTCTCGTATGGTAGCTGTGGATGTTGAAGAAGCTGTGGCAATTGCTCAAGCATAAAAATAGGGTATTAAGCTCATATGGAAGAATTACGACTAGCATTTTTAGTCATTGGTGGGGTAGCCATCATAGGCATTTTGGCGCATGGCATGTGGAGTGTGCGTAAAAACTCACAAGAAAAAGGGCATGCTAACCTTGAAACTCAAGATTGGGATGACGAATACGACGATGATATAGAAGACATCGATGTAGATTCCGATGTTATTGTTATGGACTCTGCTGAAAAATCCAACAATAAAGTTGAGCCGAGTTTAGGTGGCGATAATTTCGATGAACTCGGGATTGGCGCCGTTCGCGTGGTCAGCCAAGCGCCTAAAAAACAAACTGCAGATGATTCGCAAAGTACAGAAGATGGTGCAGACGGTAAAACCGGAGCAAAAGACGTTTCTGAAACTGACTTGTCTGAAGATGCCAGTGATGTCATCAAAGAAGACGCCGGTGCACAGGCAAATGATTCAGAGCAGGCTAAACCCAAAATTTATTCTTCTGTAGTGACCCAGCCAAAGCCTGAATATGCGGCTCAGCAAGTCCATGCTATGCGTTCTCGAATGAGTGCAATCGATAATGCTGAAACTGGTGATATTCCGGAGCCTCCGCCATTTTTGTTAAGAACTAACGAACTTGAGTCTGGTGAGCAGCCGAATGAACCTGAAACTACGACCAGCTCAACAATGGATTTTTCTGCCGTCGATGAAGTAACTGCGACAGCCGAGGTAACAGAAAAGCCAAAAGCACAGACTCCGCTAACGGAAAAAGCTGATGTAGAGACAGCTCCAGAGCCTAAAGTGGAAGCAGAAAGCAATGGTCAATCAAGCGCTGATAATAAGGTTAGCCTCGCGGACCAGGCTCGAAATTTTGTGAAGCGCAGTAAAGCTGAACCAAAATCACGAAAACGTAAAGAGCCAAAAATCCGTGAAGATCAGATGAAGATAGATTTTGATGAACCTGAATCAAAACTTGATGCCCAAGAGACTCAAGGTACGCAAGAAAAAGCGCCAACCAATACAGAAAGTGACAGCCAACCACCAGAACAGCAAGTTTTAGTGTTGAATGTACGAGCGAATGACGATAACCCTATCCAGGGAGCTGCGTTGTTGCCGATGCTGTTAACCCTAGGGTTTAAGTTTGGTGACCAAGATATTTTCCATCGTCATGTGAATAGCAACGGCAAAGGTCCAGTGTTATTTAGTTTGGCGAATATGTTCAAACCTGGCGTGTTTGATATTGATAACTTAGAAAACTTTACCACTTTAGGTGTGTCATTATTTATGATGTTGCCGATTGAAGGGGACCCTCATCAAGTATTCAATATGATGCACAATGCCGCGCGCAAAATAGCGGATGAATTTTCCGCCCAAGTACTCGACGGTAGACGCAGCGCTTTGACCAAACAAAGCTTGCAACAATACGTTGAAAAAATCAGAGAATTTGAAAGAAAACGCATGATCGCGCGCTAAACTTAAATTCTAAACAAAATTAAATAATTAATGGGACAGTGATTAAACTGTCCCTAAATTTTTCGCCTCCCATCTATTCCGTTTAGTAGGTAAATACATGAGCTCATCTGCCGATTTATTGCAGCAGTTAAACGATATTCGTACACAAATTAACGAATATAACTATCAATATTATGTACTCGATGACCCGTCAGTTCCCGACGCCGAATACGATCGTTTGATGCGAGAGCTCAACGCTATCGAAAAACAGCACCCTGAATTAATTAGAGCCGATTCGCCTAGTCAAAAGGTTGGGGGAGAGGCTCTATCTGCTTTTACTCAAGTTGAACATGAAGTGCCTATGCTGTCTTTGGACAATGCATTTAATGACGAGGAGTTGAGTGCATTTGATAAACGTATCGTCGATAGGCTTAAAACAGAGGTTACCTTAGAGTACAGTTGTGAGCCCAAATTAGATGGTCTGGCAGTGAGTATTTTGTATGAAAATGGCATCCTAGTTAGAGCAGCCACCCGAGGTGATGGGCGTGTTGGGGAAAACATAACCAGCAACGTCAAAACCATTAAAAATGTTCCGCTAATGTTACGTGGCGAAGATTTCCCTGCGCGATTAGAAGTACGCGGTGAGGTGTTCATGCCTAAAAAGGGCTTTGAGCAACTAAATGACAGGCAGCGCAGCGCCGATAAAAAAGTATTTGCCAATCCCCGCAATGCCGCAGCAGGAAGTCTGCGACAACTCGATCCTAAAATTACAGCCAGTCGTCCGTTATTGTTCTATGCCTATTCAATGGGGTTGGTAGAGGGCGAAGTGGAAGCAATGGCGAATAAACATAGTGAACGCTTGAGTCAATTAGTGACCTGGGGATTACCGGTATGTAATGAAATTAGTGTGGCCAAAGGCGCAGCAGAATGTCACGCTTATTTTGCAAAAATTGGGGAAATGCGTGAAGGCTTAAGTTATGAAATTGACGGTGTAGTCTTCAAGGTAAATGACATTGACCAGCAACAGCAGTTAGGTTTTGTGTCACGAGCGCCGCGCTGGGCCATTGCCCAAAAGTTTCCAGCCCAAGAGCAAATGACAAAACTCCTTGATGTTGAATTTCAGGTCGGTCGTACCGGGGCCATAACCCCTGTTGCTCGCTTAGAGCCGGTTTTTGTCGGTGGGGTAACGGTATCCAATGCCACCTTACACAACCAGGATGAAATTCAGCGCTTAGGGGTTAAAAAAGGCGATATGGTGATTATTCGCCGAGCTGGTGATGTGATCCCGCAAGTGGTGTCTGTTGTCAGCAAAATGCGTCCAGAAGATGCCTCAGAAATCGTGTTTCCAACCCAGTGTCCAATATGTTCATCAGCAGTTGAAAAAATAGAAGGCGAAGCTGTTGCCAGATGTAGTGGTGGTTTGTTTTGTCCTGCTCAGCGCAAAGAAGCCATGAAACACTTTGCATCGCGTAAAGCGCTAGATGTAGATGGCTTAGGTGATAAACTAATTGAACAATTGGTCGAGCAAGAGTTAGTAAAAAGCCCCGCAGACTTTTTTAAATTAGACCTGGCGCAACTATCCAATATGGAGCGTATGGGAGACAAGTCGGCAGCAAATCTGGTGAATGCATTATTAGATGCTAAACACACAACGTTTCCGAAATTTTTGTACTCCTTGGGTATTCGAGAAGTGGGTGAAGCCACTGCCGCTAATCTGGCTAATCACTATTGCAATTTAGACGCATTAAAAGCAGCGGATCAAGAATCTCTGCAAGAAGTCAGTGATGTGGGTGTCATTGTTGCCGCTCATGTGTATCACTTTTTGCGTGAACCTCACAACATTCAAGTTATCGATGATTTATTGGAAGTGGGGATCACTTGGCCAGAGATTATCCCTAAATCTGAAGACGAAATGCCTTTAAAGGATAAAACCTTCGTTTTGACTGGCACCATGGAGAGCATGGGACGAAGTGATGCTAAGGCTAGACTGCAAGCTTTGGGAGCGAAAGTGTCAGGTAGTGTTTCGGCTAAAACCGATTACCTTGTTGCCGGTGAAAAAGCGGGCTCTAAACTCACTAAAGCACAAGACTTAGGAATAGAGGTGTTGACGGAACAAGGCTTGATTGATTTGTTTGACAAACATTCAGGATAGTCCTGAGTGTTTGTCAATCAAACGGTTCTAACAGCCCTGAGTCTTTGAATTACTGTTAGAAATGAGTTTACGCCCATGCTAGGTAAGGGGAGGCAGTGCTAATTGAGACTGCCATCTGCGACTATATTCAATCCCTACACCGTTGGACCGAAAGTGCAAAGTTTGAACGCTGGTCGTTTATTAAATATAGGCTAGTATAGTGGAGAACCATTAACCTAAAAATAAAACAATCAGGCATTGATATTATGGCCAGTAAAAATAAAACCCAAGCAAATGATGCTGACGTGATCTCATTTATTAATAGTATTGAGAATACACGGCGTCGAGAGGATGGTTTAGCATTATTAGAGATTTATAAACAAGTGACCGGCCAGCAGCCCAAAATGTGGGGTAGTAGTATTATTGGTTTTGGTCGCTATACGTACACCTTGGCAAGTGGTAAACAAGAACAGTTTTTACGTAGCGGGTTTTCGCCTCGCAAACAAAACCTATCCATTTATGTCGCAGCATTCCTGTCAGAAAACAGCACCTTATTAGACTCCCTTGGCAAACATAAAACGAGTAAAGCCTGTTTGTATATCAATAGGTTAGCTGACGTAGATTTGGATATATTGAAACAGATTATTGACCAAGACTTGACCATTATGGATACGCGCTATCCCGCATAAATACGCAAATAGTTACGCAGATAAATACGCAGCTAGAAGCCCATTCCAAACTAATAAAATAAAGTGATATTTTACTGCTTATTATGCTTTCGTAACTTGCGTTTATTCCATGCTTTATTCACCGAATAACGCCAAATGGCATCAAGACCAAAATATCCAACAATGCCGCATACAATTGAGCAGATACCACAGCCGACCAAAAATGCTGGACCTATGGTTTCCATGCTTTGTACCACCCAATCCCAACTCAATTGAAATTTAAAATGCCGTTCTGGTGTGCCCAGTACTTTCGTACCCAATAGGTAGGCAAGGTAAAACATGGGCGGCATAGTGAATGGATTGGTAACCCAAACTGTTGCCATTGAAAGGGGGAGATTTACTCGCAAGGGAATAGCTGACGCTGCTGCTAACCACATTTGAAACGGCACCGGCCACCATGCGAAAAATAACCCAATACCGAAAGCTCCTGAAGCGGATTTTCTGTTCAAATGCCACAAATTGGGGTCATGAAGTACAGTTCCGAACATTTTTAACGCTTTTTGGTTCTTGATTGTCTGATGATCTGGTAAAAAGCGTTTAATAATCTTTTTAGGCATAGTTAACCGAATTTCATACCACTGTTGAGGCAAAGGATTTGCTAACTACTATACAACGTCATAAACAACTTTGGCTTGTCAGTTTTGTGACAATCTCAGTGTCCAGTATCTTATGGACCCATTTACCAAATGCTTACTGGTTGCCAGTGTTACTTCTCATTGCCTGGCTATTCACACGAAATCCCCTAGGTAACTATTTTTCGAGCGCAATATTTGTTTCAGGGGCGCTAAT
Organism: Aliiglaciecola sp.; assembly: GCF_039982535.1. NCBI lineage: Bacteria > Pseudomonadati > Pseudomonadota > Gammaproteobacteria > Alteromonadales > Alteromonadaceae > Aliiglaciecola > Aliiglaciecola sp. Next base: position 27,195 of record NZ_JBDWYG010000069.1, on the reverse strand, counting down.
TGCAATTGTGTGGATGGCGAGTGTAGGCCATTGGCGGGTTAATTGGCAACTCCCAGAGCAAGATATTCGACAAATTAGGCAAGTAACAGGTTCAATCGAAACTATCATCAGTGCAAAAACTCCTACAAGATTCAATTTGATCGTCACTAGCATTAATGGGCAAGCTCATTATGGTAAGTCTCGTATACGGCTTAATTGGAAATCTCCGACCTGGTCTCTTAAGCAGGGACAAATCGTGGTACTGCCCATAAAAGTCAAGCCTATTCATGGTCTAGCCAATGAAGGCGGGTTCTCCTATCAAAAATGGTTGCTCTCACAAAACATAGTTGCCACAGGTTATGTTCTTAACCAAGGCGCATTATTAATTAATGATAGGGTAAGTTTTCGACAGCAGTTAATTGATAAATTTCACAGCCTTGATTTGCAACACAGTGGATGGATAGCAGCCATTACATTTGGTGACCGCTCCGGGCTGGATGTCAATGATTGGCAAATAATTCAGGCAACCGGCGTGGCTCATTTAGTGGCCATTTCTGGTTTGCATTTAGGTGTTGTGGCTTCCCTATGTTATCTGTTATTCAATTTGCTCATACGTCCAATAAGTTATTACATGGATTTACCCCAAGGCCGTAATTACCAACACTTAATCATGTTAGCGACATTAATTTTGACATTCGGTTATGGGTATTTAGCTGGATTTTCGTTACCCACTTTGCGTGCTTGGATAATGTTATGCGCTTGGGTAATACTGCTTATGTCTGCCCGTTTTATTACTTTTGGTTGGTTTCTGTTAAGCAATATTTTTATTTTTATACTGATTTCTCCCATGAGTTTGTTGAGTGCAAGCTTTTGGTTAAGTTTTGGGGCAATCCTATTTATCGGTATCGTCACTTGGCTATGGCCAGCTTCCCCGCAGGATCATAAATCCTTAAGTCTGCTTTCTCGTATTAAACACACTTGCATCGTAGTTCTGCGACTACAACTTTTACTTTGCTGCTTAATGATGCCCATTGTGGCGGTTTATTTTTCCATGGTGTCGGTTATCTCGCCGTTAGTTAATTTAATTGCGGTACCCTTGGTGACTCTTATTATCGTGCCATTGTGTTTAATCGGCTGCTTGTTGCTGATATGTAATGTATATTTGGCTGCATGGGTATTTTCCTGGGTCGACTGGATTTTAGACTTTAGCCTTGCGGGGTTGGAGAGGTTTGCACAGCTAAGTTGGTCACGCTTTGAGCTTCCCGGTATTCCAATTAGCGTATGGGCGTTGGTATTCTTGATGTTAATTTTGTTATGCATGCCAATTAGACGCAGCTTCAAATTGCTTAGTCTTATTGCTGTTTTTCCTTTGTTGAGTTACTTCTTTGCCGCTAATACACAAACTTGGAAGATACATATATTGGATGTGGGGCAGGGACTCTCAGTCTTGATTGAACAAGATGAGCATGGGCTTTTATATGATACTGGAGCCGCATATCCCAGTGGATTTAATATGGCGGATGCTGCGGTGTTACCTGTGTTAAAAAGTCACAATATTAATCAACTTGACTGGGTTATTGTAAGCCACTTTGATAATGATCACGGGGGCAGTCTAAAACAGTTGTTTGCAGGCGTAGAAGTTAACGGCTTTATGTCGAATCAAGATAGGTGTGACAGCAGCTTATCGTTCCAATGGCTGAATTTGACGGTTACAGGGCTTTGGCCAGAGGCCGAAACCAGTGGGGAAGGGAATGACCATTCCTGTGTTTTACTAATATCCGATGGTCGTCAGGCCGTTTTGCTACCGGGTGACATAAGTAAACATGTTGAGTACAAACTCATAGAAAAATATCAAAATCTGTTAAACGTGGACATTCTTGTTGCCGCTCATCATGGCAGCGATACTTCCTCAGCCATGTCTTTTATTCGAGCAACCTCGCCCCAATATGTTATTTTCAGCCAAGGTTATTTAAATCGTTGGGGATTTCCTAAGCAGCAGGTGGTAAATCGTTATGTAACACAAAACATAGATTTGTTATCTACCGCACAGTCAGGGCAAATTAGCTTTGAGTTATCTTTAAGTGGTAAACCCATTGAGGTCACTGGTTTTCGAGACGATCCACTGCAAAGCTGGTTTAATCGCTATTTATGGCATTAAAGACTGTTTTTTGTTCTAAAAGTAGTCAATTTGGCTAGGCATAACTCGATTTTAAATAAACAATAGATTAAACCTAATATCAATTTTTAATAGCTTGGAATTACAGCTATAATCAACAAGTTATCTAACGTAAAAGTAGCCCATAAATGAATTCAACGCTTCCTACACAATCTCTGTTCAAACGTTTTCTAGTCTATTTGAAGGAATTCAAATTGGCATTTTTGATGGCGATTATTGGCATGATCGGATATGCCGCTATCGACTCTTGGATATTCTCTCAGTTACAACCCATTATTGATAATAGTTTGGGGAATCAGAACTTTGAAACATTGCGTATTGCCGCTTATTTCGTCGTACCTATTTTTATCGCCCGTGGTTTATTTAATTTTATGGGGACTTATACACTGGCATGGATAGGTAGCAAAATCGTCATGAAAATGCGCCAACAATTGTTCGAAAAGTATATGTACTTGCCGGTGTCTTTCCATGACGACAATGCCTCTGGTGGCCTTATATCAAAAGTTATTTATGATACTGAACAAGTTTCAGGGGCCGGCAGTAAAGCCTTATTAACCTTAATTCGCGAAGGTGCTTTTGTCATCGGGTTGTTAGCGGTAATGTTTTATTATTCATGGCAATTATCGTTAGTTTTTATTCTGATAGGACCTGTGGTAGCGGTAATAGTCTCTGTGGTCAGCAAGCGCTTTCGCCAGGTCAGTAAAACCATTCAACAAACCATGGGTAATTTAACTTCGTCTGTAGAGCAAGTTATTAAAGGCCATAAAGTGGTATTGATGTTTGGTGGTCAAAAACAAGAAAAACAAAACTTCAATGAACGTAATAACCACAATCGCCAGCAAAATATGAAATTAGTGGTTGCCCGCGTGTTGAGTGTTTCATCGATTCAGATTCTGGCATCCATTGCTTTAGCTGTGGTGTTATATATTTCTAGTTTGCCGAGTATGGTGGAAGGTTTAACGCCCGGTATTTTTACAACAGTTGTGGTTTGTATGACCATGTTGCTAAAACCCTTAAAGCAATTAACTACGGTGAACAGTGAGTTCCAAAAGGGAATGGCGGCTTGCGCCAGTATCTTTGATGTGCTTGATCAGGAGATTGAAATTGACTCTGGGAAAAAGCACGTAAGTCGACTTAAAGGTAAAATCGAGTTTGATAACGTCACGTTCAGTTATCCAGGGACGCCCACGGCGGCTTTGAGTAATATTTCATTTAAGGTTGAAGTCGGGCAAACCTTTGCGTTAGTGGGACGTTCGGGTAGCGGTAAGTCGACTATTTCAAGTTTATTAACTCGATTTTATAATATTCAGAAAGGCCAAATCCGTTTAGATGATATTCCCATTGAAGAGATAAAATTAACGGATCTGCGTAAACAATTTGCGTTAGTTTCTCAACATGTCACCCTTTTTAATGACACTATTTTTAATAATATTGCCTACGCCACTGAGAACGTCGATAGCTCAAGAGTTCTAGAAGCGGCTAAAATTGCTCATGTTCAGGAATTTGTCGATCAATTACCAGAAGGTTACGACACTATGGTGGGTGAAAACGGCTTGAAGTTATCGGGTGGGCAACGTCAACGTATTGCCATTGCTCGGGCAATTTTGCTAGATGCACCTATTTTAATTTTAGATGAAGCGACCTCAGCTTTGGATACGGAATCAGAACGCTTAATTCAAGATGCCTTAGACAAATTACAACAGGATAGAACTAGCATAGTGGTAGCTCACCGTTTATCTACCATTGAAAATGCAGACCAAATTATGGTCATAGAACAAGGCAAAATTATTGAGCAAGGCGACCACAATACTTTGTTACAGCAACAAGGGGCGTATTCGCAACTTCACAAGTTGCAATTTAGTGATGGGAATAAACACTAAGTGACCTTTATTGAAAAAGTTTGGTTTAACCCTGCACCCCAGCATCAGTTAGTTAAGTGGCTACTTTTTCCTGTTACTTGCTTGTTTTGGTTGTTGTCAGGGTTGCGGCGACTAGGCTACAAGATTGGATGGCTCAAATCCCATAAAATTTCTGTGCCTGTGATTGTGGTGGGGAATATTTCAGTGGGCGGAAATGGTAAAACGCCTGTCGTCGTTTTTCTAGCAGAATGGCTAACCCAACAAGGATACAAACCTGGCATATTGAGCCGTGGCTATGGTGGTAAAACCTCGTTCTACCCCACTAGTGTGGATTTAAATAGTGATGTAAACCTTGTTGGTGATGAGCCCTTATTAATAAAACAACGGGCCAAGTGTCCGGTGGTTATTGACCCTAAACGCCCAAGAGGGGCTAAGTATTTAGTGGATAAACATCAATGTGATGTGGTGATTTGTGACGATGGTCTGCAACACTATGCCTTGCATCGTGATATTGAGATTGTGGTGATTGATGGAGCTAGAAAACACGGTAACGGTTGGTTGCTCCCCATGGGACCACTAAGGGAAAAACAAAAACGGTTACAAACTGTCGACTTCGTAATTAATAACAGTGGTACGCCTTCACCTCCTGAAATACCAATGGGCATAAAATCAGGGGACTTTATTAACCTAAAAGATGATAATCTAACAAAAACCGTAAGTGATTTTGACGAGCCGGTTACAGCCGTAGCGGCAATTGGTAATCCTCAGCGGTTTTATCATTTATTAGATGATTTACAGGTGCCGGTTAAACAACATCTTTCTTTTATCGATCATTACCAATTTAAACCTTTAGACTTTCCAGACGGAAGCATAGTCATGACCGAAAAAGATGCGGTAAAATGTCGCAACATTGCAAAAGAACAGTGGTGGTATTTACCGATTTTTGCAACATTACCGGAAAGTTTTACTTTACAATTAAAGCGTAAGCTCGACTCCATTAAAAAGGATACATAATACATATGGCATTTGATAAAAAACTTCTGGAAATACTGGCCTGTCCGGTGTGTAAAGGTAAGCTGCAATATCAGGCTAAAGACTCTGAGTTGATATGTCGTTTCGACCGTTTAGCTTTTCCAATTAAAGATAATATTCCGGTGATGTTAGAAAATGAAGCTAGGGAATTAACATCCACCGATATTGAAAATTTAGATAAAGGTTAACAATGAAATTCACTGTCATTATTCCCGCTCGTTATGCATCGACCCGTTTTCCTGGAAAGCCGTTGGTGGAAATTAATGGTAAACCCATGGTGCAACATGTTTATGAAAGAGCATTAGAAGCCGGTGCGACTCAAGTTATTGTTGCCACTGATGATGCGCGTATCGCGAAAACTGTGACGGATTTTGGTGGTAATTACTGTATGACAGCAGCCCATCACGAGTCAGGTACTGAAAGGTTGGCTGAAGTGGTGGATGTGGAAGGGTTATTAGCCCATGAAATAGTGGTTAATGTGCAAGGGGATGAGCCTTTTATTCCTGCTGCAAATATACGCCAAGTGGCAGAAAACCTATTTCAATATAAAGATGCCGAGATGGCCACCTTAGGTGTCAAAATCACCGATGTTGAAGATGTATTTAATCCCAATACTGTAAAGGTCGTTACTGATAAGATGGGATATGCTTTGTACTTTTCTCGCGCTGCCATACCTTATGACCGTTCGCGTTTTATGGATGCCGACAGTATTGATGAAATTGGTGACTTTTATTTACGCCACATTGGTATTTATGCTTACCGAGCGGGCTTTATAAAGCAGTATGTGAACATGGCACCGTCTGGTCTTGAGCAAATAGAATCGTTAGAGCAACTGCGGGTGTTGTGGCATGGTGAAAAGATCCATGTGGACCACGCGCAAAAAGCGCCGCCCACAGGCATAGATACCCCAGAAGACTTAGAAAAACTCATTCAAACCTTAAATAATGGAGAGGGATAATGCCAAATGCAGTTATAACGGGTGCAAATCGCGGTATTGGATTAGAACTTACAAAGCAGCTTTTAGCCCAAGGTTGGGACGTGTATGGATTATGTCGTAATAGCTCCGACGAATTAGACAAAAGTGGCGCTAAGGTTATGACAAAGGTAGATGTGGGAAATCCAGACTCCTTACCCAGTGCATTAAGCAAATTAAAAGACGTAAAAATAGACTTACTCATTAATAATGCAGGTGTTTTAGGTCGCGATTCCATCACAGAATGGGACCCCCATACTATCGAGCATCAGTTTAGGGTCAATGCATTAGGACCACTACTCGTCACGCAAACGTTACTCGAGCAGCTTAGAAAAGGTGCCAAAGTGGCACACATAACAAGTCGCATGGGTTCTTTGACAGACAACACCTCCGGCGGCTATTACGGATATCGTATGTCTAAAGCTGCTTTAAATGCTGTGGGTGTTTCTATGGCTAATGACTTAAAAGAGCGCGGCATTGCCGTAGCACTCCTGCACCCAGGTTATGTGCAAACTGAAATGGTGAGCTATGGCGGTGATATCTCAGCTCAAGATGCAGCAGCACGCTTATTGACTCGTATTGATGAGTTAAATCTAGATAATACCGGTAGCTTTTGGCATTCAAATGGTGAAATTTTACCTTGGTAAACGACGCCATATTGAAGAGATGAAAAAACCAAAACAAACGTTAATTACTAAATTGTTTGGGGTGCTGTGTGGACTCATAGCACTTTTTCATCTGGGCAGTGCTGGGGCTAACCAAGTGGTACATGTGGCTGTGGCCAGCAATTTTTTATCGACTTTAAAACAGTTAAAGTCAGAGTTTGAACAGACCTATAATCAGCAAATATTAGTCAGTTCTGGGTCCACCGGTAAGTTGTTTGCGCAGATCTCCCACGGTGCGCCTTACGATATATTTCTCTCCGCCGATGATGTCCGTCCACAACAGTTACAAAGCTTAGGTTTAACTCATCAAAACAAAGCCTTTACTTACGCCTACGGAAAGTTGGTGGTATTTCATCCGAATATGACATCGTCCCGATTTTCCTTAAGGGAGCTAACCAATAAAGATGTTGAACATATTGCAATTGCTAACCCTAAACTGGCGCCTTATGGATTAGCGGCCAAAAATTGGTTGTTTGATAAAGGTATATGGCCTGCAATTAGCCCAAAGATCGTAATGGGAGAAAATATTAATCAGGCGATGCAGTATGTGAAATCTGGGAATGCGCAAATTGCCATCGTTGCCTTGTCGATGGTGCAACAGGAGCCGGTTAGTGGCTTCACTGAATTAGACGCAAACGATTATCAGCCTATTCGCCAGCAAGGAGTTCTGCTAACTAATAAGCCAATTGCCGCGGAATTTGTGGATTTTTTATCCTCTAAAGCCGCGCAAACTATTATTGACCAGCACGGATATGGCTTACCATAATGTTAGGTTCAGCTGATTTAATTGCCTTCTGGTTGACCATAAAGTTAGCTGTAATTTCTACTTTGCTGTTATTAATCATTGGTTTTCCCTTAAGCTTTTGGTTAGCTAAATCGAAATGGCGATATAAATTTATATTTGAAGCTTTAGTTGCTCTTCCTCTTGTCCTGCCGCCTACGGTGCTTGGCTTTTACCTGTTGATTCTGATGAGTCCAAATGGGACTTTAGGGCAACTATCAAATGCCTTAGGGGCTGGTAATTTAGCCTTTAGTTTTACAGGGTTAGTTATCGGATCTTGTATTTATTCACTACCTTTTGTGATCCAGCCATTGCAAACTGCATTTGCGAATTTACAGCAACGGCCTTTAGAGGTTGCTGCCACTTTAGGTGCTTCTAAATCCGAGCGCTTTTTCCGGATTATTATTCCTCTGTTGAAACCTGGGGTGATCAGTGCAGCCGTGTTAGGTTTTGCCCACACCCTTGGTGAGTTTGGCGTGGTGCTTATGATTGGTGGCAATATTCCTGGCCAAACTCAAGTGGTCTCCATCGCCATTTATGAACATGTAGAATCATTAGAGTATCAACAGGCTCATTGGTTAGCTGCCGGGTTATTAATGTTTTCTTTTGTTTTACTGCTAATTGTTTACGGCACCAATAAAGGTTTCAAAATGGTGAACAAATGAGTTTGCAGTTAAGTTTTTCGAAACCGCTACACAGGGAAAAGGTTGAGGTTAAATTAAAGCTTAAATCTACTGGCGTAACCGCATTGTTTGGTCCGTCAGGCGCAGGAAAGACTACCGTGCTCAGAGTGATCGCAGGCTTGGAAAACGTTGACAATGCACAGGTCACCTTTAAATCACAAGTGTGGCAAGATCAGCACACATTTGTGCCACCCCAACATCGTCATATTGGTATGGTGTTTCAACAAGCAAGCCTGTTTGAGCATTTAACAGTAAAACAAAATATTTATTTCTATCAGGGGTTAAAGGCCCATAAAGATAGAGAAGAACGCTTTAATGTTGCCCAGTTGATTGAGCTGTTACAGTTAACACCTTTGTTAACGCGTTTGCCAAATTCACTATCCGGTGGGGAACAGCAACGAGTGGCAATTGTAAGGGCGCTAGCGACACAGCCAGATCTATTATTATTGGATGAACCCTTAAGTGCTTTGGATGATGAACTGAAGAGCCAGTTTCTGGATTATTTAGCACCTTTACTCGAACAAATATCCATACCTGTTATCTATGTTACCCATTCTAAATCGGAGTTGGCACGACTTGCTAACTATGTGGTGTTAATTGATAAAAGCGGCATTGTCGGGCAGGGTGACAGTGCTGATTTACTTACAGATCTGCATCAACCTTTGACCTTAGGGTCAGACCTGCAAAGTGTGCTTAGGGCTAAAGTTGAATCCATTGATGAACAACAACATGTCAGTGCATTAGATACACCTGCAGGTCAAATTTGGGTGAATACTTATGACAGAAGCAGCGCCAAATTTATTGGTCAAACAATGAAAGTGGTGATACATGCAAAAGATGTGAGTGTGTCTTTGTCTCGAGCAACAGATACCAGTATTCTCAATGTTCTGCCTGCACAAATAGTGGATTTTAAACATATCGAAAATGGCAGTGTAATTTTGAAGCTGCAGGTCCGGAGTGCGGTGATACTGAGTCAAATTACGCAACGATCTTTTTCGCAACTAAAGTTGGTTAAAGCTCTTAACGTGTTCGCGCAAATTAAAGGTGTGGTGTTGAAATAAACCCTTAAAAAGTTAGCGGGTTCTTGTGCTTGCTAGCATGGCCGGAAAATCCTAATACGGGGAGCTTCGCCATTCGAAGCTCCCCCATGATTTGAGTTTTTAAACGGTTCTCGTGGCAAGTGCTGGCGGGATCTTAGCGGCTTTTTTGGCTGGACCGAACACCGCAATTTGGCCTACCATCCACAGGACTATCATCCCCGCGGGTACGAAATACCAATCCAATGCATTTAAGCTAAACATTTCCACTAACAGCATATTTAACGCAACTGTTAGCACTGCACCTAAGATGACACCCACAGTGCTGATTAAAAAGTTTTCAATCATAAAGTAACGAACAATTGAACCTTGGCTTGCTCCTAGTGCGCGGCGGGTACCAATTTGTTTTTTACGACGATTCACGCTAAAACTGGCTAAACCAACAATACCCAAACCGGTTACTATGGTCAGTATAACCATGGTCGTCGATAGTATTTTTATCATGGCAGTGTCACCGCGATAACTGCGTTCTCGGGTTTCTTGTACAGTGCGCATACCGCGAATAATCCGTTGTTTATTTGATGAGGCTAAGGCCTCTTCGATAATCGGCATGATTCGATCGCGCTGCCCAGCTTGGGCGCGGATATAGTAGCGGTTAGATTCGAATCCGGTTATTTCAGGGGTTAATACTGTGTGTTCTAAATCATCCCAACCTACCCAAGGTGCTTGAATTTTATCTACGATCCCTTTAACGATCATGGGCTCTGTTTGACTAATATAAATGGTTTTTCCTACCACATTTTGATAAGGGATATCTGGAAACAACGACTCTGCCAGCACTTTGGTGATCAACACATTGTCTGGCCAATCTCTAAGTCCAGGTTGACGCCATCGAACGTCTATGGGGAGAAAGTTTTCTCCGGCAATTACTTCCAGATCTAAAGCCTCGGTAGCGTGTTCATCCACCATGTAAATAGCCGCTCCTTGAGTTTCTTTTTCTTCCCCAGGTTCAGTTTGAAAACTCATCGACCAGCCACCGCCACTAACGGGAATGGCATTAATCTGTATTGCATCTAACACCCCAGGGGTATTTCTTATTAGTTCTAAATCATTAAACGCCGTGCTTTTAGGATCGAAACCATCACCAAATCCCGTGGTAGTTAGGTAGAAACTATTGATCTCGTCGATACCACTATCTCGTTCGATACGCTGTGCCCGTTCAAGAATAATAAAAATTGAATTCACCACTATTGTCATAGTGACGGCTATTTGTATGGCAATTAAAATTGCCCCCACTTTATTACGCATCAAGGCACGAAATATTGGACCGATTTCCCATTGATTAGAGCTCATGGTCTTCTCCTTATTGACTTTTTAACTGGCTGGCAGGAGCAATATTGCACGCTCGCCATGTGGGATACATACCCGCTAAAATACTTGATATTAGTGCCAGTAAAATAGCGCTGACCATCATCGTTAAGTCCAATCCAACTAAGTTTTGTACAAATTCGCCATACAAGGATTTAATCCCTTCTAATCCAAGGTAGGCTAAACCTAAACCCAAGATCCCACCGGCGACGCCAATACAGGCAGTTTCCACTAAATGTTGAATAAATAAATCGGTTTTAGATGCGCCTACTGCTCTGCGTAAGCCTATTTCGGCGGCTTTTCCGGTAAATTTAGCCAGTAGTAAACCTATGGTGTTGAGCAAACAAACTAACAAAAACATAAAGGACACCCACATCATAATCTGTGCATCATCGGCAACGACCTGTTGATTTTCCATCCACTGCATCACGTTAGAAAGGCGGTTGTTTAGTGGCCTAGCAAATCGCCCCAGGGTTTTTTGCTCATTAACGTAGTTGTTTAAAAAGTCCATGTATTGGGCTTTTTCATTGTCGTTTCTCAGTTCAACCCACATTTGATAGTTAACACATTCGGATTGCAAAAATGCGGTAAAACCTTCGCCTTCAGGGGTTTTCCAACAATTGGTATTGCCACCGTTGGTTAACTCTAATTCCTGTTTCATGTAAAACGGCATAAAGACTTCTTCCGTTTCGTCAAAAGCCCCAGTGGTGACATCATAGAAACGCGGCACTAACAGCCAATCGTCGAGAACACCCACAACCCGAAAATTTTCACCGACAATACGAATAGTGCGGCCAACAGAATTTTCACCTCCAAATACCCGTTCATTGGTGGCTTTGCTGATCACAACCACATAATCTCTATTGTCATCGCTACTGTCTGGCCAGCCACTGCCATACAAAAAAGGCGCATCAAACATCGGGAAAAAATCTGCAAAAGCTAAACGAATACTGGCCATAAAGGGTTTTTCATCTTGACCCTTAGGCTCAATGACACCGCCAGTGGAAGCCATCGCCGATTGTCGATAAGCTTTTTTGGCTTGCATTAAGTTAGTGGCCTCTGTCCAAGTAATTTGATCTGGTGGCTCATTAGGTTCCCGAGCCGGTTCAAACTGAGACCAACTGTCTAATTGCACATAAAAAAGTTGTTCACTTTTGTGGGGAATAGGATTGGCTGACATTAGGTAATTGACGGTTACCGTAGTCATACTTGCACCAATTCCAAGGCCAATAGCGGTGATCATCAAGGCACTCAAAATAGGATTACGTTTGATACTTTTTAACGCCAAACGAAGATAATAAGTAAACATCATTTGTCCTTAACCAATGGCAGTTTGATTGATTGCAACAATGCTGGAGTCAGGCGTGTCGGTTAGTTCACTTACTTGACCATCGCGGACATATATATTGCGTTTAGCCTGGGAAGCTAAATGCTGATCATGGGTCACCATGACGATGGTGGTGCCTTGCTGATTAATTTCTTTCAGTAACTCCAAAACACTCAGTGCCATCTTGGTATCTAAATTACCTGTGGGTTCATCGGCAAGTAAAAACCGTGGGTTTCCGGCTAATGCACGGGCAATAGCCACACGTTGTTGTTGACCCCCTGAAAGCTGAGATGGGAGGTGTTTCATACGATTAGCTAACCCCACTAACTCGAGACTTTCTTCTATGCGTTTTTTACGTTGGTTACTCTTAAATCCGCGATAGCGTAGGGGCACATCGACGTTGTCGAACAAATTTAAATCTGGAATCAGGTTAAAACTTTGAAAGATAAAACCAATTTTTTCATTTCTAAGTTGGCTACGCTGTTTATCATTAAGATGACTTACGTTTTGACCGTCTAATTGATACGTACCTCCTTCAAAGGTTTCTAATAAACCGGCGATGTTTAAAAACGTGGTTTTTCCTGAGCCAGAAGGGCCTGTAACGGCGACGAATTCTCCCTCGTCTACTTGTAAATTAAAATCACGAAGTGCATGAGTTTCAACTAGATCGGTTCGAAATACTTTTTTTACATCTGTCATGGTTAACATGTGCTTTCCTTATTCTTGTTCTAATTTTCTTTTAAATTTTTAGAGTGTGTAGTTTGTGAGCTTGTTCTCGCTATTCACTACCGAACCAATTAATTGGTGATGAGTATTCGCTGGGCACCGTTAAATTGTTCTGTGCCTGATATTATGATGGTGTCTCCGGCATCGAGTCCTTGCATTATTTCGACGTTAGATAAGCTGCGAATCCCCGTGGTAATAGTGGTTTTTTCTGCCATACCATCTTTGACAAGGTAGGCAATTCGGCCACTACCACTGTCTAAAAATTGTCCCCGTTGCACCATCAATACATCGGCTTTGCTTTCCATTAATATACGCGTGGTTAAGCGCTGATTTTGGCGCAATCCTTGGGGCTGGGTTAGAGCTTCTCCGGCTGCATTATGGGCGGCGAAACGCACTCTCCCGTTCACTTGATTGTTCTCAATTTCAGGTGAGATAGTGACTAGGGTGGCTAAATGCGTCTCGCCATTGAAACTGACATGTGCTGGCATTCCTATTGCTAAGTCATCTGCGTAGCTTTCTGGAATATCAACCTCTAGTTCGAATTCTGATAAGTCCACAACGCTTAAAATAGGCTGATTTTGGGTTACTTGGTTTTTCTGTTGTACGGCCAAGTTACCAACGATGCCATTGACCGGGGAACGCATGGTTAATTCATCAACCTTGCGCGTTAATTCTTCTACCAGCAGGCTCTGTCTTGCCAATTGCAGTTGTTTAGTTTGAATTTCAAAGGCTAGGCTTTCCTGATTTAGTTGCGCATCTCGTACTGCATGTTGGTGAACGAGTTTTGCATTTTGTAAGTCATCTTGGGCTTTTTCGAAATCGATTTGACTAATCGAGTGGGTGGCATAGGCTTTATCTGCGCGACGTTTTTCCCGATCAGCGGCAGTCAGTGCAACTAGTGCCAGATCCACCGCCTTTTGATTTTCCAAGGCTTGTTTTTTGGCCTGTATTTTTTCCCTGTCTAACTCCATTTGCGAACGTTGCAAGCTGGATTCTTCTTGTTTTAGTTCATTGGTCAACGCTGGGCTGTCGATTAAGGCCAATACCTGATTAATTTCAACGGAATCTCCAGCATCGACTTTGAAGGTAATAGTTCCTTGAGCAGGGCTGTAAAGTCTAGGGCTAACCGAGGCTACAACTCGCCCTTGCACCGACAAATCTCTTACTAGGTCGCCTTTTTCAACTGTGCCAAGACGTAAGCGTTGAGCAGAAATGGAGTAGTCGGAGCTGGACCAATTGCTTAACGCCGGAGCTAGAGTGAAATAGCTAACAAGCAAGACAATGCTAATAACAATGATGATAACGAGGGGCTTTTTATTTTTCTTATTTGCCAGTACAACATCTTGTCCACTGGTATCTTCAATTTTCATGTTTTTTTCTCTGAAATTATTGGAACAATCAGAGAGTAAGTCGAGGGCTTAGATGAAAAGGTTTAAATGATCTTAAAAAATATTTTTAAACGGGCAGTGAAAGAATAGATAACTAAGGTAACTAGCGAAGGTAAATAGCATAAAAATCTATAGGCAATTTTTGACGGTCAGTTGAATAAATACGGGTTCGTGTTTCACGAGCCCGTATCTGAGTTTATTAATAACCTAATAAAATTTAACGATTTCGGCCCATTTTGTCATGGCTGCTAACCCAATGACCGGCAATGACCGCACAGGCTAATGAGATGTCGCCAGCTAACACAGTTGCAGCAACGATTTCGGCAAATTTATTGGCTTTGTCTTTGCCAACGCAATCCAATAATTGTAAACATTCATGTTGGGTGGGTAACCCGGTTCCACCACCAAAGGTTGCCACTATTAACGAGGGAAGGGTGACGGCTAAATAAAAATCACCGTTATCAAGTAGCTCATGGGATAGCATACCAGCATGAGACTCAACCACATTGGCTTCATCTTGACCGGTGGCAATATATAATGAAGCAATACCGTTGGCCGAGTGAGGGCCATTATAAGCCGCACCGGCTAATTGAGCGCCGTTATTGGCCAGTGTTGTTGCTCCAGCTAACACTTTTGTATCCACGTTCATTACCCGCGCTAATACCTCTTTTTTCAGTACAATTTCGGCAATGACCCGCTTTCCTCTGGAGTGCAGCATATTTAAGTGGGAGTGCTTTTTATCTGTATCCATGTTGCCAGAAAGCAGATACATACACGGGATTGGAGAGTTGGCTTTAATCCATTCGCAGGCAACAAGAGTGGCTTTACCCACCATGTTTTGACCCGCAGCATCACCTGTTGTGTAGTTAAACCGTAAATACTGGGTTTTTGCTACCGACCATTGTTGAATATGTTCTAATTTACCAACACTGGTTGTGGACTCGGACACCGCTTTTATGTGTTCGAAATTTTGCTCTACCCATTGACCAAAATCACGGGCTTGTCTGGCATCTTCAAAGATAAAGGCTGGAGCACGCTGCATCCAGCCCTCTACTACGGTGGTTTTTACCCCGCCACACTCATTAATTACTCGCATCCCACGACTGTAACTGGCTACTAAGGTACCCTCAGTGGTGGCAAGGGGAACATAAAATAACCCTTTGGCATTTTCACCATTAATTTGCACTGGACCGGCTATGCCCACTGGCATTTGCACGATACCAATAAAGTTTTCTACATTGCCCGGTAGAACCCCTGGGTCAATACTGAACTCACCTGTGTATTTCATATCGGCACCAGTTTTTTGTTTTAAAAACTGCCGACGAACTTTTGCCATTTCAACAGTGTGATCATTCTCTGGGTCACGGGGAATCCGAGTATCTTCAGACATAGTAGCGTTCCTTTTTTATCGATGTGATGTAAACAGCGTGAAACCATGCTGCAATTCAATTAATACATAAATATGTCTATTTAGAAAGCTACTATGTTATTTATTTGTTAATTTTTTAGTTCTGTCGATGCCTTAGCTGTTTTTTTATTAGCAGAATTTGTTTTTCGTTTAAGTTTGTTATTGGTATCTCGACTGTGACGAATAATTTCATCGGAATAAACTGTATCTTGCTGTTTAGCCATTCGGTCATATAAAAGCACGTTCACTGAGGCGGCTAAATTCATACAGCCTATGGTGGGCACATATACAATATCGTCACACTGGTTAAGGATTGGTTGGGGAATTGAGCCGTCTTCAGGCCCAAATACATAGATTGCCTTCTCTGGATGTTGGAAGTGGGGTAGTGGTGTCGCTCCCTCTACCAATTCAAAGGCAATTTTTTGATAACCATCAGGTAAGTCATCAAATATGTTTACTTTGGCCGTTAACGGAATGTGTGTCTGAGCATTTTTGGTATCTGTAGCAAACTGTTTAGCGCGCTCATAGCGCTTTCCAGTATAGACAATTGCTTCGCCAGCATAACAGCCTGAAGCGCGCAATACCGCCCCTACATTTGTTGGGCTTTTGGGATTGATGAGTCCGACAATGCAATGATTAGATTGATGTTGTTGTGCAGATTTGGCCATGTTTGATTAGCAGATTATGATAGTTTGGACTAGGATACTTTAGATTGGATTATAAAACACCATGGAGCAAGTTGATGAGGTTTACTATATTTATTCAAGCTTTAGACTTAGGTCAGTGTACAGATCAAATTCAACGTCAGGCGTTATTTGATATAGCACTTATGTTTGTGATGATTGATGGCGTCATAGATGAACAAGAAAGACGGTACATGCAAGACTGGTTAGCGAAACTGGAATGGTCCAGTGAAATCGATAAACTGGATTATTATGTGACTCTCGAGAAGAAAGTCATCGATGCGATTGCGGAGGATGAAATTGAAAACTTTTTAGCTCACCGCGCAAATCTATTGTCAGATACTGGAATGAAATTACAAGCTTTAAAATTGGCCGAGGATATTTCCCAAGCCGATGGTGAATTGGTTGCATCTGAAAAAGCCGCCATCGACTTTCTAATGGATAAATTAGCCGATAAACGCTAAACGCTAACCGCTATGGGGTAAGGGCTAAAGCCTTTAGCCGGTAAAAAGCCCTTAGCCCATAAACAGCCCTTAGCCCTTAAATAGCCCTTAACCCCGCGAGCAGTAATTAGCTCTTAGGGCATCGATTAACAGGCAGAGCTGTTAAGCACCAGTTACCTTAGCCACCAGTTGCTTACTATCCGCGATCATCTCTAAAGTATTGCGACGCAGTTTGAGTAACAATAAATAAGTTAAAGGGACTAAGAACAAACTGGTAACGGTGCTGAATATCAAACCACCGATTATGGCAATCGCCATAGGAGAATAAGACGGCCCGTCTCCACCAATGCTAACGTCACCTAGGGCTAAAGGAACAAGGCCCAGCACTGTGGTAGAAACGGTCATCAAGATTGGCCGAACGCGAGTCAGGCAACCTTCAATAATCGCTTGTTGCACAGCGATGCCTTGATTCACTAACTGATTAATTCGGTCAACCAGCACAATGCCATTGTTCACCACTATGCCCATTAAAATTAACATGCCGATCATGCCCATTACGGTCATGGGATTACCAGTAATCAAGAATGCCCAAAAGACTCCGGTAAACGAGAAAATCAACGACGTTAGTACCGAAGTCGGTAACAGTAAGGACTCAAAAAGAGCCGCCATGACAATATAAATCATACACACGGCTAAGATCATATTTGTGATCATCACTCCTTCGTCTTCATCTTGGCGCTGAAAACTGCCGTCTAACGCCCAAGAATAACCATTGGGGAGTTGTACATTCGCCATAATTGCTTCAATTCGCTCTTGTGCTTCTTCAATGGTGAGATCACTTTCTAGGTTTGCACCAATACTTAAAGCGGTTTGTCTGCCGTCGCGTTGAATATGGGACATTCTAGGCTTCACTGTTAAATCAGCCAACATATCCAAAGTTACATTTTGCTCAAGGTTTCTAAATACAATTAAGTTGCGCAAAGCGTCAATGGAGGTTTGCAAGCTTTCATCGTAGAGCAAACGTATATCGATTTCGCCATTACTGGCATTTCTAAACGTACGTAGATTTGAGCCTCGTAACGCCGTACTAATAGTGTTTGCCACATCCTGAGTGTTTAATCCAAACCGAAAGGCTTTGTCTCTATCTATTTTAATTTGTAACTCAAAATTTTGGCCATCTATGTCTGCTTTAACGTCGGTTAAGCCTTCAACGCTTGTTAATACAGGCACGATATCATTGGCGATTTCCATTAGAGTTTCAGATGACTGTCCAAATAGCGATATTTTGACTCCGCCACCACTGCCTTGGTCCCATTGAAAGGAGGGTTTTGCCCGTGCAAATGCAGGAAACTCATCCTTGATTAAGGTTTTAAGATCTGCAATTTTCATCGGGATATCATCTTCTAAGGTTAGGCCAGAAACGGCTTCTCCTGTGGTGAAATAGCTATACACCTGTTTAATATAAAATCGTTCTTTATTGGCATATAAATACTCCTCCATTTTAGCCACTGTCTTTTCCACTTCTTTGAGGTTGTAGTTTGCTTGCACATTATAATTCAACCAAATACGGCCATTGTTGCCATTGTTTTGTTCGTCGCTTTTTAACAGGGACATGGGGATCATAGTGCTTACTAGGATAAGTACTGCAATCAAAGCGGTTTTTCCTTGGTTTTTTAAGGTCCAGGTTAAGATTGACTCATACAAGTCTTTCATTTTTGACGGTTTTTGTTGTTTGGCTTTGGGTTTTATTTTTAACTTTGTAGTCAACAGCGGGATCAGGGTTTGTGCCAAAATGAGTGAGGCAAATAATGATATACAAATGGACACGGCAACATGCTCCAGAAATACCGTGATTTCTTCTTTGGCACCAACAATATTCGGTAAAAATACAATGGCAGTGGTGGCTGTACCTGCTATTACCGCCAAACTTACCAAGCCGACGCCTTTTTTGGTGGCTTCTACTGGATCAGGCTCGTCTTCACGGGCTAGAAAAATACTTTCTGTAACGACCACCGCATTATCTACCAACATGCCCACTGCTAACATCAAGCCCATTAACGACAATATGTTGAGGGTGTAACCTAAGAAATACATGCAGGCTAGAGTGATACAAATTGCAAAAGGTACAGACAATACCACCACAAGAGTGGTGGCGAGATTACGTAAGAACAAATACAACACAATAATCGATAGCGCCGCGCCAATTAGACCTGAATTCAGCAAGTCTTGTAAGGATGTGGTCACTGAGTCGGCCTCATCATCCATGATAAATAAGTTGATGCCATTAAAGGCAGTGCTGTTCCGTGCTTTTTCAATTTCTTGCATAACGGCATCGGATACTTCCACTAAATTGGCACCTGACTCACGAAAGATATTTAGACCAATAGCATGGGTGCGATCTAAATGGCGTCCTTCTTCGGCTCTAGGGGTTTCATATTTTACCGTAGCAATATCCATTAAGCGCACATTGGGTTGGATAATAAGATCCGCAATTTCCTGTTTACTACGGTATTCACCCACCGGATTAACGGTGATTTTTTGCTCGAGATCAAAAAACTGGCCAGCAGTCATGGAAAAGTTGGCGTCTCTCAGGGTTTTTGTTAGTTTGCCGGTATCAATGTGCAGCGCCGCAATACGTTGAGGATCCAATCGAATAGAAATTTGTTTTTTCTGAACGCCGTACAATTCGACTTTTGACACTCCCTTAATGCGCTCAATGGGCATCTTAAGGTTGCGTTCTAGTAAGTCATAGGAATTGGATATATCGCGGTCACTGGATAATCGCAGTTGAAAAACCGGCATATCGTTTAAATTAAATTTAAATACCAATACCCGTTCTACATCTTCTGGCAATAGGTGGCGAATGGCATCGATTTTCTCGCGAGCTTCAATGCTTTTAGCTTTGATATTGGCATCCCAATCAAAACGAATTTGAATCTCGGCATTATTTTCTGTCGAGCGGGAGCGTAAACGTTTGATCCCCGACATAGTCGCCAAAGCTTCTTCCACCGGCTGGGTGATCATTTTATCGATTTCCGCCGGAGTCGCATCTTTGTATGGCACTTGAATAAAAATTTCTGGAAAGTCGATGCCTGGAAATTTTTCCAAAGGCAACATTTTACTCGCTGCTAATCCCATTATTAACAACGAAAAGAATAACATGGAGATAGTGACTGGACGTCGTATGGCAAAACTTGCCAATGCAGCACCTGCGTGGGCAAACTTATCCATATACCACCTCACTTTTAACTTGTTGTGTTGAGGTTTTGTTGTGTTCTGGCACATATGACTTACGGTCAAAGAGGCTGTACAACACGGGGATCATAAACAAGGTTAAGAAGGTTGCAAACAACAAACCAAAAATCACCGTGATAGCCATGGGGGTACGAATCTCCGAACCTTCACCTAAACCAATCGCCATGGGAAGCAACCCCAAAATAGTGGTGAGTGTGGTCATAAGAATAGGTCGTAAACGACTATTGGCAGCTTGTTTGATGGCTGTCATTTTGTCTTCGCCTTTTGCACGAAGTTGATTAATGCGATCAATCAATACAATGGCATTATTAACGACTATACCTGCCAACATAATAAGACCAATAAATACCACTACACTGATATTCGTGCCGGTTAGATATAACCCGTAAATTGATCCTGCACAGGCCATGGGCACGGTAAATAAAATTAAGAATGGGTGAAGTAGGGACTCAAATTGTGAGGCCATAACTAAATACACCATAAAAATCGCCAACGCTAATGCCAAGTATAAAGAATTAAAGCTTGCTTCCATTTCTTCACTTTGACCGGTGACTCTCGCTTGTAAACTGACCGGTAAATTAACGGCTTCTATGGCTGAGCGCGCATCAATTACCGCCGCGCCTAAATCACCGTAATTCAGGTTAGCACTGACTAATACCACTCGTTGTTGACCTACTCGGGTGATTTCACTTGGGCCTACAGACATTTCAATAGAGGCTACCGCCGCCAACGGGATGGCATTGTCACTGTTTGGGTTAACTACGATTTGCGAAATATCTTGAATTGAATCTCGCTGGGTAATTTGGTTTCTAACTAATATATCGACTTTACGATCGTCAATACTAAATTGACTCGCCACTTCACCGCCAATCTTGCCCGCAATTAATTTGGAAACATCAGGTGCATTTAAGCCTAATTGCGCTAGCTTGGCATGGTCAAACAACACTTTTAATTCCGGATTACCGTTTTGCAATGAACTTTTGATATCGGCAAATCGACCATTATCAGATAATTCTTGGGCTAGCTTGTCACCGTAACGTTTTAACATTTGTAAATCGTATCCAGAAATTTCTACCACAAGAGGGGTGGAAAAACTAAATAGCTCAGGTGTACCAAACTTACTTTGCACACCGGCTTGCGTGCTTAAATATTTGCGCATAGCTGCAATTACTTGCTGTTCATCAGCAGGTGAAGCCTCACTTGCCATTACCACGTTTAATTTGCCCCAATGGTCACCACCTTGTGAGGGGGAGGCATTCATTAAACTGCCAGTGCCTGCTAATGAATAGGTACGTTCTACCTGCGGTTGCTGTTGAGTAAAGGTAGCTAGGGCTGCCAGCACGGCATCGGTATTGTCTAATTTAGAGCCTGTGGGTAAGGTAATTTCAACATCGAATTCCCCTTGGGCTAATGGAGGGATCAGTTCCAACCCGATTTTAGGCAAAAGTAGTAGGGATAAAGCCGAGCAGGTGAGTACAATACCAATGACGGCAAGGCGTGCCTGCATAGCCACATTGAGACTATGGTAATAAGCTGTAGCTATTGCTTTGTAGCATCTATCAAATACCCACAATACCGGTTTAAATATCAATGCTAGTATTTTGGATAGCCCCTTAAACAGGCTCAACGTAATGCTGGTTAGTAACACGGGGATCACATAAAAAATCAACTTTACTAAAAGCGTTAGTGGTAATAGCAAATAATAGCCCGTTAGGTTTAACCAACCTGTGGGTTTTTGTTTAACCGGTCGAGGGCCTAGGTCTAGTTCTTTACCTGAGTGTTGAGATTTTTCTCTTGCCGCTAACATTGGGATAAGGGTTAACGCGACCACTAGTGATGCAGCTAATGCAAAGGTTACCGTTAGTGCTTGGTCGCTAAATAGTTGACCAGCAATACCTTCAACAAAGACTAATGGGAAAAATACCGCCATGGTGGTG
The DNA here is from genome assembly GCF_039982535.1 of Aliiglaciecola sp. Lineage (NCBI taxonomy): Bacteria > Pseudomonadati > Pseudomonadota > Gammaproteobacteria > Alteromonadales > Alteromonadaceae > Aliiglaciecola > Aliiglaciecola sp. Next base: position 5,475 of record NZ_JBDWYG010000069.1, on the reverse strand, counting down.
AGGGTAGAGGCGACTATGGCCATTGATACTTCTTTGGTGCCTTTCGCGGCAGCCTCTAAAGTATTGGCATTGTGTTTTTTGTGCCTATCGATGTTTTCCAATACCACAATACTGTTATCTACCAATAAACCAATAGCCAAAGCAATGCCGCCAAGGCTCATAATGTTTAAGCTAATATCGTAGCTATACATTAAGTTAAAGGTGGCAATGATGGATACGGGAATAGATATGGAGATGATTAAGGTTGGCCAGATATTTTTCAGGAAAAAATACAACACAAACATGGCTAATATGCCACCTATAATGGCCGCTGATTTGACTTCATCTAAAGCACTGGCGATAAATAAAGATTGATCGTAAACCATTTGGATTTGGTAGTTTGCTGGCAGTGATTGATTTAAGGTGTCGAGTCTAGCTTTAACGGCGTTTGCCACATTAACGGTATTGGCATCGCCCTCCTTATAAATGGCAATTTCAACTCCTTCGAATCCATCAAATCGAGTGACGGACGAACGCTCTTTATAGGCGCTGTTCACCTGTGCAACATCGCTTAAACGAATGTGTCTGCCATCACGGGTGGCAATATACAAATTGCGCATATCGTCTAACGATTGAAATTGATTCAAGGTTCTAACGATGTATTCTTGTGAACCATCTTCAACGCGGCCGCCAGATGCATTGACGTTTTCATCTTTTAAGCGTTTTATGATCTCTGCTAAGGGGATGTTTAATTGGCTGGTGCGGTGCTGATTAATGAGCACATGGATTTCATTTTCCAAACCACCGCCAACACGTACAGAAGCAACACCTTCAACGGACTCCAGTTTACGTTTAATATCTTCTTCAGCGTAAGTTCGGATCCGCTTCATGCTTGCTTCATCCATGCTCGTTTCGTTCAACGAAGCTAATTGGGATGGAGAAGAACTAGTAGGGGACGAGGTTTCTGAAGTGGTTTTGTTAGCGCCCAGTCCGAAGCGCATGACGGGATCTAAACTTGGATTAAAGCGCAGCAATAAAGGACGTTTGACATCTAAGGGCAATAACAACACATCGAGTTTTTCCCTAACCTCTAAACTGGCCATGTCCATTTCGGTACCCCAGTCAAATTCTAAAACCACATCTGACTGTCCTGCTTTTGAAGCCGAGGTTACTTTGCGAACCCCCTTAACCACGCCAACCGCTTCTTCAATGGGTTTGCTAACCAATTGTTCTATTTCACCAGGGGCGGCGCCAACATAATCTGTGCGGATTGTGAGGGTGGGATAAGATAATTCAGGTAACAGATTCAAGGATAAACGTGATAGAGAAACAAACCCGAATAAAAGTACCGCTAAGGTGAACATCCACACGGTAACCGGACGTCTCACCGCAATTTCAATTAGATTCATAATGTATTCCTCAATTAGCTGTTAACGATTTCAACAACGGCTTTGTCTTTGAGGTTTTGATGGCCGGTTACCACCACTTTTTCACCACCTGTGAGACCTTCGACTACTTCTATAAAGTTGCCTTCTTGGTAACCAACCTTAATGGCGATTTTGTTAGCAATGCCGTCTGCGTCAACTACAAACACATTGGTTTTATCGTCGATGGCGAGTAAAGCTTTGCGAGGCAATAGAGTTGCGTTTTGATGGGTGTCATAATTTAAACTAACTTGAGAGAACATTCCTGCTTTTAACTGGTTATCTTCATTTGGCACTCTAAGGGTTACTTTAAAGGTTCCGGTTTTGGCATCGATGACAGGACTGATTCGTTCTACAAAGGCGTTGATGGTTGTATTGTCCAGCGCCGATAGAAGCAGGCTCGCTTGTTGATCTTTGTGTACACGAGACAATTCTTTTTCTGGCAAATAAACAATGCCGTAAAGCTGTTTTTGTTGAACTATATGAAACATGCGCTCGCGCTGGAACGACTCGGTAAGATTACCCACTTTTGCATTGCGTTCGGCTATATATCCGCTGATAGGCGCGACTATGGTTGCTTCTTTCAAATCGAGTTTGGCTAGGGCTAAGGTTGCTTTTGCAGATTCATACTGGGCAGTTAGTTTGTCGTAGGTATCATCACTAATGAGTTTTTTGTGGTACACCTTGTTTACTTTGGCGAGCTCTTTTTCAATACCTTGTAAATCCGCAGCTGCACGTAACAAGTTTAACTCGTAACGTTCGGGATCTAATTTTGCGAGAACTTGACCTTTTTCAACGTAATCACCTTCTTCAACTAATATTTGGTCAATGATCCCCGATGCTCTGGCAACAACAAAGGCTTCTTCTTTCGCTTCCAGCACTGCCGTTGTTGCATAGTTGGAGGATATATCACCACGGGCTAAAGCCTTCACTTCAACCGGAATTGGAATAACCGCCACTTTTTCCGTTTCGGCTTGTTCATTCTTATTGGCCTCTGCCTGTCCACAGGCGGTTAATAAGAAACTGGAACAAAGCAAAGCCGCCAGTGATAACTGCTTGAGAGAAGAGCATGAAATTGCAACATGGTTGTGATAATTATTAGCGTCCATTGTATTTTCCAAAGTTAACCAAACATTTTAAATTTATTTGTAACGACAATCTGCATAACGTCGTTGTCAATGACTACTCGAAAGAGGGTCTTTATTCTTTTACTAAGCACTCACCGTGCCATAGAGAAAAACATATAAAAATCATATAGATATGCTTGGTGTTTAATTTTTTTGTGAATTTGATTAATTGTTTGTGGTGAAATTTACTAATACTTAGTTGATTTGCTAATAGCTGAGTGAAAAAGCAACAAGAGCTAATTTTGTTGAATACTGAAAAATAAATAACCCCTTTTTAATATTCATTCGTTGGTACAAATAACGACGTATAAAAGGAATAAAAATGAACACTATTAAATCAGTCAATTCAACAACAGAGTCATCTCTGGATACAGCAATTAAAAATAGATTTAGCCTTGGTAAACTCAGCCATTTATTTGTCGCCACTGGCCTGGCTTTTAGTCTTGCGGCTTGCTCAACTTACGAAAGTGATAAACAAAGCAATCAAGCTGAAAAAATGGCTGAAGCTGAGCGAATCGCTGTGGCTGCTCATCGAGCAGAAGCTCAAGTGAGAACCCAAGGTAAGTTACAAGCTCGCCATCGACTTGAGTCTCAGTTATTTACGATGGCTGATTTAGCAGAAACTTCACCTGGCTACTACCCACCACAAGAGCCCCAGAATCCGACGTTTACTGAAAACTATCAGCAACACGAAGAAAACCAGGTGTTTATGACCCGAGATGTGCCTGTTTCTACATTTTCAATTGATGTGGATACAGGTAGCTACAGCAACGCTAGACGAATGTTGAATCAAGGGTGGCTACCCCCTGCAGATGCCATACGAATTGAAGAGTTTGTGAATTACTTTGATTATCAGTATCCAGTGGCTAGTGAATCTAGTCATCCTTTTGTTATTGATACGCAGGTGGCAAACTCTCCTTGGAATGAAGGACGTTTGTTGATGCGAATTGGTTTAAAGGCGCATTCTGTAAATGAACAGCAAAGCAGTAAATCGGCTGAACTTGATCAACAGGCTCAATCGATGGATAAAAACTTGGTGTTTTTGTTGGATGTCTCTGGCTCTATGAACTCGGCCAATAAGCTCCCTTTGGTTAAACGAGCACTGACTATGCTGAGCAAACAATTAACGGCAAAGGATAGTGTTGCTATTGTGGTTTATGCTGGGGCCTCTGGTGTGGTTTTAGAGCCTACCGAGGCGAACCAGAGTGTAAAAATAGAGCAGGCTTTGAATCGTTTATCCGCTGGTGGATCTACCAATGGTGGAGAGGGAATTGAGCTTGCGTATAAGTTGGCAAAGCAGGCCTTCAAGGATAACGGCGTGAATCGGGTGATCCTTGCTACTGACGGCGATTTCAATGTTGGCAGGGTGAATCATCAACAATTAATCGAATTAGTGGAACAACAAAAAGAGCAGGGGATTGAACTAACCACATTAGGGTTTGGTCAAGGCAACTACAATGATCATTTGATGGAGCAATTGGCTGATAAAGGTAATGGCAATTACGCCTATATTGACACCTTGCAGGAAGCGCGAAAAGTGCTGGTGGAAGAATTAAATGCCACTTTGCAATCTGTTGCCCGTGACGTGAAAATTCAGGTGGAGTTTAACCCTAATACTGTAGCGGAATATCGTTTAATTGGTTATGAGAACCGTAAGTTGAATAACGAAGACTTTAATAACGATAAGGTGGATGCTGGAGAAATAGGTGATGGCCATACGGTAACTGCATTTTATGAAGTGGTATTGCAAGATGGTGCTAAGTTCAACGATGAGCTACGTTATCAACAACGTAATCAAAATAGCGATGCTAACTTGGGTAACGAGCTGGCGCATGTCAAACTACGTTATAAGCCTTTGGACGACGATAACAGTATTCTTATTGACCAAGTAATTGAAAAACAAACTATTACTGATTTTGATGCACAATCTGTTGATTTTAAATTTGCTACTTCGGTTGTGGGTTTTGCACAATTATTAAGAAATAGTAAATACACTGGTAATTTGGATTTAGAAAAGGTGATAGCGCTTGCCAATGACAACAAAGGTAAGGATGATTATGGCTACCGTGCTGAATTTGTTTCTTTAGTGAGAATGGCTAAAACTTTGCGCTCAGAAAATGCAGAGAACGTTAATAATGCAGAGCCAACAGATATTAAGGGCTAGATTAGCATTGAAAAACAAAAGCTAAATAAAGAAAATAAGACGCAAAGATTAAGTTTGGTGACCTCTTATTAATTTTAGGGAAGATAAACTCGTTTGAATCAAGTAGTAGATGAAGAATTGCTTAAACGATTTGCTGGTGGAGACGCAGCATCGTTTAAGCTTTTATATGAGCGACATAAGGGCGGTTTGTATCGCTATTTATTGCGACAATTGAAAGATCAGCCATTAGCTGAGGACTTATTTCAGGATACTTGGAGTAAGGTAATTGACAATGCTGAGTCATTTGAAGCAAACGCTAAATTTTCTACATGGTTATATACGATGGCGCGTAATCGAGTGGTTGATCAAGTTAGACATTTACGAGTTGTTGAAAAAGTGATTGATGATTCTGTTGATGATGTGGATGGTCAAGCTAGTGATGATGAAGCTCATCAAACGGTATTGGAGAAAACGTTGATAGCGGATAAGCAAAGGGACTTTTTAAACGATTGTATGCAAAGGTTACCGGTGAAGTTATTGGAAGTGTTTTTACTTAAAGAAGAATCGACGCTAACGGTAAAACAAATTTCTGAGGTTGTAGACTCGTCCCAAGAAGCAACCAAAAGCCGATTGCGTTATGCCTATGGTCAATTAAAAGACTGTTTATCTAAAAGAATGCCCGACTGGGGATCGGAGGCTGCCTCTCATGAATAATAATCAACACCCCTCAGATGACGATATAGTCGATAAAGATGTAAGTAATATATATCAATCTCAAGACAAACCCGCCCCCTCCAAATTA